>CAZPLX010000007.1:0-16972 GCA_964587345.1 uncultured bacterium | reverse complement strand
CCACAATGGGAGATGAGGAAAAAAAGGCGAGCGCCTTGGCAAAACAGAGACCTACGAGGAGAGATCCTATAAGCCCGGGACCCATCGTCGCTGCAATAAGATCGATCTCCTCGAGGGAGATTCCCGCTTCCTTCATAGCCAGATCGTAGAGAGGGACAATTGTCTTCAAATGTTCCCTCGAGGCAATTTCAGGAACCACTCCACCGTAAGGAGAGTGAACGCCAATCTGAGACACAAGGGGGCAGGAGAGAATAGTTGCCGGAGTTTTCAGAACAGCAACTGCTGTTTCATCGCAGGAAGATTCTATCCCCAGGACTATCATGATCACACTCTAAAGGATATTCGCCGATAACTCCGCGAGATCGGACCTTTCCCCTTTCATGAGCATAACGTGGCCTCCAATCGATTCTCCCTTGAATTTTTCGATCACGAAGGAGAGGCCGTTACTCGCAGAATCGATAAAGGGGTTGTCTATCTGGTAGGGGTCCCCGGTGAGCACCACTTTGGTATTTTCCCCCGCTCTTGTGAGGATCGTCTTTACTTCATGAGGGGTGAGGTTCTGGGCCTCGTCAATTATTATGTACTGGCTTGGAATCGATCGTCCCCTGATGTACGTGAGTGGCTCGATTTCAAGAATTCCCAGGTTGACAAGTTCCTGGTGCCCCCGTACCCCCTGCTTTCTCCTGTTCCTGTCTGCACCGAAGAGGTATTCTATGTTATCGAATATGGGCTGCATCCACGGTTTCAACTTTTCCTCCAGATCCCCCGGAAGATAGCCGATATCCTTCCCCATGGGCAAAACAGGCCTGGACACAAGGAGCCTGTGATAGATGTTTTCGTCTGAAACTTTTCGCAAGCCTGCGGCAAGGGCCAAAAGTGTTTTCCCTGTCCCCGCCTTCCCTGCCAGAGTGACAAGCTTTACAGAATCGTCCAGGAGAAGGGCCATAGCGAAATACTGCTCTTTGTTCCGGGGCTTTATCCCCCAGACCCCTTCCTTGAACTTCGGGATAAGGGTGATCGATCTGTTCTTATAGTTGTACACTCCAAGAGCAGAAGCCCCGTTCTCTTTTTCCTTGAGAAGGACACACTGGTTCGGGTAGAGTTCAAAAGTGGTGGGAATCTCGCCATCCCGGAAGATTCCGTCAACCATCTCCTTTTCCACTGAAAACTCCGCGTATCCCCTGTAGAGTTCTTCGATACTCCCCACCCGGTCGCTCTCGTAGTCTTCCGCAATGATTCCCAGGGCATCCGCCTTGATCCTCAGGTTCGTATCTTTCGAAATGAGAACTACGGTATCGTCCTCATATCTCTTTTTTACCCCTAAGGCAACTGAAAGGATTTCGTTATCCTCCTTGCTCCCCTTCAACTCTTCGGGGAGCAGACGCTGGCCTTCCCCATCAAATGCAACCCTCACCATTCCGCCACTCGCAGAAATAGGCACACCTTCCGCGAGACTTCCCGTACTCCTCAAGGAATCAAGGATTCTCAGGGTTACCCGTGCATTTCTCCCGATCATACTGATATCTTTCTTGAATTTGTCCAGCTCTTCGACAACGGTGATAGGGATGATGAGGGTGTTTTCCTGAAATTTAAAGAGGGAATAGGGGTCGTAGAGAAGAACGTTGGTGTCGATCACAAAGTTTTTTTTCATCCCCCTCCCTTTTCGCCCAGTTCCTTCAATTTTGTTTTGGCTTTTCCCGCTGCGATAGAAGTGGGGTACTTGGAGAGAAGGAGTTTGAACGCTGCCTTTGCGCTCACCGGATCTTTCAGGTTAAGAAAACAGAAACCCTGCTTGTAGAGAGCATCAGAGGCCTTCGGCGAGCCGGGATAGCGGTCGATCACTTCCTGGAATGTAATCGCCGCAGATTCGTAATCCTTCTCAGCGTAAAAGGTCTCTCCCCTCCAGTAGAAGACGTTCGGCATCAATCTGTGCTCCTGATAAGTTGCCGCAAACTCCTCCAGAGCTTTTCTTCCCTTGCCAAACTCACCATTCTTGATCAACCCGAGAGCGTGATCGTAGAGATCTTCAGGTGTATCGTACCGGGACATCCCCCCGGCGGGAATTTCCCGTTCTGAAGTAAATACAGGCTCCTTTTTCCTCAAGGGGGGGGATGGTGCTGAAGGAAGCACCTTTTTATCAACTCCCGTGGGGGGAGAAGGAGGTATCAACCCCTTCGTGGCAGAGGTAATACCATGCCTTCCCTCCAGGGCAAGAATCCTGTTTTCATTGAGGCGCATCTTTTCCTTCGTGGCGAGCTGGTCTTCTCTCATCCTGTATCGTGTTTCGTCTATGAATCCCTGGAAGGTGCTGATTTCTCCCCTGAGCTCCTCCATGTCAGCCTTGATCGCCGCGAGTTCTTTTCTCAGGTCGAGTTCCGAGTCGCTGATGTCTGTCTGCCCGGAAATTCCCATCTCTCTGCGCACTTTCTCGCGCCGTTCCTTATCGGTCCTGATATCCTCGACTTCCCTTTTCAGCTTAGATACGTCGTCCTGGAGAGTATACATCTTCTCAGGGCTCACAAAGGCCCCGCATCCCGCGAACAAAGTGATCGCGATAAAAAAAGATATCAGACGGAAGGTTCGTTTGCTCATGGGTTTGGTGCTACTTGAGGACCACGAAGTGTCCCCTTCTGTTTTTCGCCCATGCATCATCATTATGGCCTGAATCGAGAGGTTTTTCCTCACCGTAACTGATCGTTTTGACCCTGTCTCCTTTGACACCGAGGGTCGACAGATAATTCTTAGCCGCCTGGGCCCTTCTCTCACCGAGGGCAAGATTGTATTCACTCGTCCCCCGCTCATCGCAATGGCCCTCTATCAAAACATTCGCCCCGCCGTTCTCGAGGAGGAAGGTTCCCACTTTTTCGAGAATAGGACGAGCATCTTCCCGGACCACAGACTTGTCAAAATCGAAGTGGATGTCGGAAAATGTTGCGGGAGTCATCTCTTTCATTCCGGATGCAGCCATAGGTTCCTGGGCCTTTTCCGGAACAGCTTCTTCTTTGATTTCAGTGGTTTTTCCTTTTCCCATCTCCTCAGAACTTCCCTGGACCGATTGTTTCTTCGCACAGGAAACGCTCAGAGAAAGAACAAACAGAAATGCAACCATGATTAACAGGTATTTCGAAGCCCCCTTCATTCTTCCACCTCCAAAATTATCTCCCTGTCCTTCACCTGCGCGGTGACCAGGCAGGGGAACTTATATCATTAAAGCCCTTTATAAGAAGCCTGTCTCCAAATCCAGTGGTACTTACGATTCTCGCCTCAGAATATCCTTTTTCCCTGAAAATGTAAACAATATATCTTCCGTCCGGGGAGAAGGATGGGTCTTCACAACTTCCTTGCGCAGATATGAGTTCACGAAGTTTCGACCCGTCGGAACGTACTGTAAATATTGAGAATTTCCCTTCTGACATGGACGCAAAGGCAATAAGGTCCCCTTTGGGAGACCAGGAAGGAGAAGTGCTGTAATATCCCGCGAAGGAAACCCTCCATTCTCCCCCGTCCCTCAAATCCTTCACATACACCTGAGGGAACCCGGTCCTATCGGACACGAAAGCGATCTTATCCTCCCCGGGTGAAAGGGACGGAGACACGTCAATCCCGTAGTTCGATACCACCCGGTGAAACCGTTTCCTCTTAAGATCCATTCTGTAAATATCAGTGTTCCCTTTCCGGCTGAGGGAAAGGTATAAAAAATTCCCGTCCCGTGAAAATGTTCCTGGAGATTTGAATCCTCCCTTTTTCACCAGAACTTTTTCCGATCCTGTGAGAAAGTTCTTCATGAAAAGGTACGGTTTTCCCCTCCTGTAAGAGAGATACGCCATTCTGTACCCGTCGGGAGACCACCTGGGAAAAATATTTATCGATCCATTCGCAGTAATCTGCCGCTGTTTTTTTCCCGCGAAATCGACGATAAATATTTCCTTTCCCCTTTTCCTCCTCGCGGCAAAGGCGATCTCCGTATCGAAGACCCCGTAGGCTCCCGTGTACCTGTAGAGGATCTCATTTGCAAATTTGTGAGCGATCATGTCAAACCTGCTCTTTGGGCCCAGATACTCCTTAGATGTAATAAGTTTCCCTGAAGAAACGTCATAAAGTCTCATTTCAGCGAAGAGTTTCTCTCCTTCACTACGGACTTTCCCTACCACGAGGGAATCAGCACCGATCATTTTCCAATCGGAAAAAGAGAGGCCTCTCTCTTCGAAACTCTTCTTTGTAACCCTTTCCAGGTAGGCATCTTTGTTGATCACCCGGAAAACGGCCGATATTGCAAGATCATTTGAGAGAACCCGGGTGATCTTAGATGAAAACTCTTTTCCATCGAGATCTTCTCCGTATAGATCGGGAAGTGCGACGGGAATCTTCACTCCCGATGGAGAGTTGATATCGATGTATATGAGCCCCCACGAAGGAGACGCCGTGAAAAATATCATTGTCAGGGTCATTGCCCATATGGTGCAAAGAAGATTCAGAAAATCCCTGTTCATTTAACTCTCCTTGAAATAATGGAAACGTAAACCCACTTCGAAATAGTCATTTTCCTCTCTCAATATCTCCGGTGGAGTGGGAAGTGGTGAAGACCTTTTGATTGCCCTTAGAACCGATTCGTCAAAATTCCGGTTTCCTGAAGGTCTCTCCACTACGATGGAAGAGACGCCCCCATCGTTTTCTATAATGATACGTAGTTGGACCATAAGATCTTCCCTGTTCTCGATCAACGCCTTTGGAACAATCCATGACTTCCGGACCCGCTGATCGAGAGCATTGAGGTAGGCCTTGATTTCCGGAGGGATCGACATATTACCCTTACCTCTTGAAGGGGACGAATTCTCTTCACGTTCCCCAGTTTTCCCCTTCACGCTCTCCCCTCTTTCCTGAACCGAAGCTTTCAGTGATTTAATTTTTTCCTCCATTTCCTTTATAAGTCTTGCGGTTTTTTCCCTTTCTTTCTTCTTTTTCTCAATTTCTGCGAGCTTCTGTTTCACGATCTTACCGCTCTTCTTTGCCCGGAGTGCTTCAATCCTGGTCTTCAAGGCCTCCATGGCCTGCCTCTCTTCGAGAGCCTGCATTTTTTTCAATGTGGCAACTCTTTTTCTCAGCGCCTCCGCCTCTCTCTTCCTCTTCCTTTCAACCTTTCTGCGCGATTTTGCAGAAAGATAGCCTTTCTTCACTTTTCCCTTCTTCCCGCTCACAGCTGTTACCTCCTTCGAACCGACGAGATCAACAGAATAGACGGGAGAGTAAAAAATGAGAGTTGTGCTTCTCAGGGAAAGAATGAAGAGAGGAAGAATAAGAATCAGGTGAAAAAGCAACGATAGGGTGAGCATTTTCCTGAAATTTCTTTGCAAACCCTCTCCAGTGGAAATTTTCAAGCCGGCTACCTTTCAAGGGGCTCCGTGACCATTCCCAGTTTTTCGATTCCCGCGTTCTTGATTTCGGCAATCACCTTCACAACGAGGCCGTACGAAACACCTTTATCCGCCCTGAAGTAGAGTTCTTTTTTCTTCCTGTTCTTGAAAATCGCTCCCAGTTTTTTCCCGAGAGCGTTGAATTTCACCGGTTGTTTCCCGATAAAAATCCTGTTTGACTTGTCTACTGTAACAACCATCTTTCTCTCCGACCGTGTATGCAATGCTTTGGCGGCCGCCTGGGGAAGGTTTACGTTCACCCCCTGCTGGAGCATGGGAGCGGTAACCATGAAGATAATGAGGAGGACGAGCATCACATCCACAAGAGGTGTTACGTTGATCTCAGACATGTCTTTTCTCTGATTTCCCCCAGATCCGATAGCCATCAGGTAAGCCTCTCTATGTTCCTTTCGATAAAGTTTATGAAATCGGTGGTAAAAGACTCGAAGGAAGTCACATTTCTCCTCACCCTGTTCAAGAAAAGATTATAGAAAATCACCGCGGGGATGGCTGCAGCAAGGCCCGCGGCCGTAGCGATTAGTGCCTCCGCTATCCCCGGGGCAACAGTAGCGAGACTCGCAGAACCAGTGGCACCAATTCCCGCAAAGGCATTCATGATCCCCCAGACCGTCCCGAAAAGACCGATGAAGGGGGTTGTGGAGCCGCAGGTGGCGAGGAAGGGAAGATACGATTCGAGATCACTCTGCTGTTCGTTGATCGTCTTCCGCATGGCCCTCTCGATTCCGTCAACGGGGTCTATGGACGCACTCATTCTGAGGTCACCCCCTTCTTCATTCGAATTAGTCCCCTCCAGGTCCTGCCTGGCCGTCCTCTTAAAACGCACAAGTTCTGTGTAGCCGGCTTTGAATAACTGAATCATGGGGATCCTTTTATCCCTTTTCTCCGCATACTCGAGGAGCTGATTCATCGTCTTTCCCTCGTAGAACATATTGAGAAAGTTTTCCTGCTCTTTCTCTATCCCCTTGAAAGAGCGATATTTTAACAAAATAATTGCCCAGGATATCACTGAAAATGCAAGGAGAATAAGAAGCACAAATTTTACAATAGGCCCCGAAATTGCTACATGTTTCAGGAGCCTGTTGTTAACGAGCCCGGAAAAAAGGGCAAATGAGGGGAAAAAAAAGGCAAATGTATTCATAAAAAGGAGTTCCTCCGCGTTCTAAGTTGAATTAGTTATAATCCATAATCGCATCATTATCAAGGTGAATGGGGAGAGGCGATGCCCACCGATCCCCGCCATTTATGGTACCATACTCGGGTGAATGCCATAGGGATGAACCAGATCGAGGCGTTCATGGGTGAAGCCCTTTTAGAAGCAGAGTGTGCGGGAAAAGAGGGTGAGGTTCCCGTGGGCTCCATAGTCGTGAATAGTGAGGGAGAGATCATTGGGAGAGGCCGCAACGGGTCCGTACATACCGGAGACCCCACTGCCCATGCCGAAATCGTTGCCATACGGGAGGGAGCCCGCTTTCTTAAGAACTATCGCATGACGGGATGTTCTCTCTTTGTGACCCTTGAACCATGTCCCATGTGCGCGGGAGCCCTTGTCACGAGCAGGATCGAAAGAGTTTATTTCGGAGCAAGAGATCCCAAGGGGGGAGGCCTTGTGAGCAGATACGGTATCGGGAGCGACGGCACACTCAACCATTCGCTGCAGGTAGTAGGGGGAGTCCTCGAGGACGAATGCGCGTCCCTTCTGCGAGAATTTTTCACTATTAGGAGAGTCGATCTTTAGATCCCGACCCGATTGGTTCGGGCTTACTCGAGGGGGAAGTTGAAAGGTGAAACATCTGGTTCCCCCCTTCCCAGAAAATGGAGTGAGTGATATTATTACTACCTGGTTTTTAGTGCGCCCTTAGCTCAGCTGGATAGAGCACTGGACTACGAATCCAGGTGTCGGGGGTTCGAATCCCTCAGGGCGCGCCACCCATTTCCCGCCTCATGGGAATAGGAGAAAATAAGGAATGAGCCAAGGCGGAACGAAACTGTTTTTGCGGTGTGGGGGTAAAGAGTGCGCTCAACTCTTCGAACGAAAAGTTTCAGATATATCTGTGTGTCACGACAAGGGCGCCAGCTACTTTTCCCTGTACGGGAGGTGTCCTGACTCCCGTTGCTCTCACGAGAACTTCGTAAGAGGAGACGAATTCCCGGAGGGGCTTCTTCGCCTCTCCTGCCCCGAATGCGGGGACAAAAGTCCCGTTTTGGCTTTCGATTGGAGGAGAGAGAAGGTGCTCTCTCTTACTTTTAGTGGCTCCTGTGAAAGGTGCGGGAAGAAGCTTTCACTGATCTGGTCACTCTGACCCCTCTTCATCCCCACAGGGGCACGTCTCCTTTTCAGAAGAGTGATGCGATTCTGTCGTAGGCGTTCTTGAGACGGAGGGTGTTCGTAAGGAGCATACCCTTCAACAATTTCACCCCTGTTTTGGGGTGTACTTCTAAAAGCGTATTAAAGTTTTTTCTGCTGATCATGACGAGCTTTGAGTCCTCCTTCGCAATTGCCGTGACAGGTCCCGGATGATCTCCCAGAACCCATATCTCTCCCACCATTGCCCCTCTGCTCAAAATCCCCATCACCACTTCCTTCCCCTCGAATTCGGTGTTTTTACGAATCTCAACCTTCCCCGAAATAATAAAGGCAAGGTAGTCGCAGATGTTCCCCTCTTCGCAGATTGTCTCGCCCTCATAACAGTTCACCACCTGAAGGAACTCCTCCATATCCTTTAATTCTTCCCTCTCGAGATAGTGGAATGTAGGGAGCAAATCTTCTCCGGTTCTGTGGATAGTATCCGAAATCTGACCCATAGATCCTCCTTTTTGGTACTATCTATAGATACAGGAACTCATTTCTTTGATGACCAACACGGTACCATAGTTTTAAGTCTTCAAAAAAAAATAAATGGGAACAGCGGCTTCAATGCCCTCCCGGCTCCCGCCGGAGAAACAAACCCATGGAAATCATTGGAAACAAATGGAGAGAAGGAAAAATTCCTTAACTCTCAAAGCTAAAGCAAAGGATAACTCTTTAAAAAAAAGAGGAGAAGAAAACAGAGAATCATATCGGGAGGTGGTGTGATGAACAAGATCGAACGGGTTGACGCAGTTCTTTCGGGTGAAGAACCTGACAGGACTCCCTTGACTCTCTGGTACCATTTCGGAGTACAGCATGGAAAAGGGGGGAAATTCGCCACACTCATTCTTGACTACTTTCGTCACTACGACTTCGATTACCTGAAGGTTATGAACGATTACTTCTATCCTCTTCCCAAAGGTCTTGACCAGATATCAAGGGGGGCGGATCTCAGAAAGATCGTCCCATTCGACATCACCAGATCCCCCTGGGAGGAGCAGATCGAGGCCCTGAAACTAATAAGAGATACACTTGCCGGGAAGGCGTACTTCATCGACACGGTTTTCGACCCATGGCACACCTTCAAACGGAGCCTGGCTGGAGAGAACAGCGTACGGCTCATGGAGGAGGAACCTGAAGAAACCCTCCGCGCACTTCAGATAATCACAAATTCCCTCATCGACTACAGCAGGAAGGCCATCAATTCCGGGGCGGCAGGAATATTTCTTTCCATCGTAGCGGGGAAGGAACTGATCGAGAAAAAGCACTTCCTGAAATTCGTAAAACCCTTTGCGAGGCAGATCCTTGACGCTGTAGAAGAACCGGGCGTTATGAACGTGGCACACATCCATGGAGAGGATCTCTTCTTTGAAGAGTGCCTCGATCTTCCCGCCCATGTGTTCAACTGGTGGGACCGAGGCCCTCACGGTCCGTCCCTTGTGTGGGTAAAGGAGAGGACA
The DNA here is from genome assembly GCA_964587345.1 of uncultured bacterium. Classification (GTDB taxonomy): domain Bacteria; phylum Desulfobacterota; class Deferrimicrobia; order J040; family J040; genus CAZPLX01. Next base: position 7,733 of record CAZPLX010000007.1, on the reverse strand, counting down.
AAGAGCTGTGTGATGGGGGGGATCGATCATTCACTCGTCAACAGGAGAACTCCTCACTTCCTCAAGAAGCATGTCAGGGAGGGGATCAGACTCGGCGGGCCAAAGCGGTTTTTCTTAGCAGGTGGGTGTTCGATCAGCACTTCCGTAGCACCCCGTGCCATCGAGGCTCTGGTTGCAGGAGCAAAGGATTACCAGAAATAGCCGGAAAAAAGAGTCTGAAATCGTGTTAACAGCTGATTCGGAGAAAAAAGGGGATCATTTTACCTTTATCGGTAAGTCAGAATAGAGATACTCGACTAAGAACTACGGAGAAGTTGAAAATGGTTTTAATCCCCGGGCTATTCACGGAGCTCAGAAAACCGGGAAAAGGAGAGGCAGGATGGATAAGATGATGGATCAGTTCAAGGGCTATTTTTTTATCGCGGAAAATGAGGAAGAAAAAAAATCAAAGGTAATGATCCTCGAATCAGAGAAAAAGGGAACGATAGGGTTCGTCACAGGACCCCACGGTGAAATAAAGGAAGAGTTCCTGAAAAAGATCGAATCGGGAGGGTGCCTTCACAAACTCTGCTCAGGAAACAGCTGGTGCCGCTCCATTTTCCACCTCATTTTCGGAAAAGTAGATAAGCATCCTTTTGAAAAAGAAAAGATAGTCGCAATTTACAGGTGCCAGTGCGACGCATGTGAAGGGAGTAGACTCTCAGGGATGATTAAGAATGAAGGGGCAGGTCATTCCATTGGAGATATACACTTCGGTGAGTGAGAAGATCTCTTGAACAACCCACCACGCACACCTCAGAAACTCCTCACGGGGCCGCTCAACGATTTTAAAAAAGCTTCAATCTCCTTGAGTTCTCTATCAGAAAGACCCCGATGATGAAGCAGAGGATTTTGCGCTTTCCTGTAAAATTCAAGAACCTCCAGAAGAGTCGAGAAATTCCCTCTGTGCATATAGGGAGGGCGGTCAGCCACATTTCTCAGGGTGGGCGTTTTGAAGGCCCCCTCGTACTTTTGCCTGTCAGTCTCGATATACCTTATCTGGGAGCATTCTCCAGGTTTCGCGTCAGAAAAGGGGCTGAGACAGTTGAATTCATCGGAGAGAACTGCGCTTATTCCGCTCCCCCTTCCTCTGTCGTGACCCTTCCCACCCTTTTCTTCAACTCCCACATTGTGAAAATCCCCGTTCGTAAAGAGGGGGCCGTTGTGACAGTTTATACACTGTGCCTTCCCGATGAACAGTTTGAGACCTAAAGCAGCCTTTTTCGACATCGCTCTCTCCATACCTTCCCTGTCTCCCCTGAAAAGGGCTTCCGCGTAGCGGTCGAAAGGAGATGGCCCGGGAACGATTGTCCTCACGTACGCTCCGATCGACTTGCCCATATTCACGAAGACACTGTTCACAGAATCTCTGGTCTCGGGAGAGAGAAGAATCCATTTTTTCAGGGCAGAAGGATCTTCAGGATCAGGCTTTGCCCCCCCCTCCAGATTTTTCCTGTCGAGTGACGGAAGGGGACCGAAGATCTCCACATACTCCTTCCTGTAATACCTGAGGAGCACCATGACGCTCATAGTGCGTGAAAACCCATGTTCCCCCAGGCTTTCTATGGGGCCCAGAGCCTGAGACCAGAGGCTGTCTTTTCTCCCATCCCAGAAAAACCAGCTGTTGTACGCCACTCCGATCAGGGGCATAGTTCTCCTGGACCCCGTCCCCATTCCGCGGGCTACGGGAAACCGGTCGGTAAAAGTGTATTCCGGCAGATGGCAGCTGCCACAGGATACCTTCCCGTTTCTGCTGAAGCGGGTATCGAAGAAAAGTTTTTTTCCGAAACGGGCAGCTCTCCTGTTACCAGAGAATCTGTTTGAGGGATCAATTGGGATGGGGGGGAGGGAGCCGATAAAGAGAGAGCGGATCATGTCCACCTCGTCCCTGCTCCACCGAACCCCCTCAGCGCACCATGAACTCCCTGAGAGGAGAAGAAATAAAAATGCGAAGGCGGGGAGGATGAAAAAGAGCCTTACTCTCTTAAGGGAACGCTTTTTCCAGGACATGTCATAGTGTGTGGGCACCGCGATATCCGAGGTTAAGACCCATCCTTCCTTTGCCGAGGTTGGGATTTGTCAATCTAAGAAAAATCTACATAAAGTGATAGGGTCCTGTCAATTGACTACAGAGGTATCTAAGAGATTCAGAACCTCATGTTTAATCCGATACTCGCGTTGTTTGCCGTCATAAAGAGTTCGAGGGCGATACCTCCCCCAAGCCACACCTTTCTTAGTTTTTTCGGGAGGATGTCAACAATCAGATAGTTGGCCAGGATAGAGGTCGCGAAATAGGCATGAGTCTTCCAGGTGGGAGGGTGACCTTTCAGGATGAAGTTGTACTTTTCGTAATACTCATTCGGGCGCTTCGAGATATCAACCGTCTGCCCCCAATCAACCACTGAAAGGGCAAGGAAGTTCATGAACATGAATTTATCATAATGATCCCACGGTTCATTTGCCCGGACATTGGTGGAAAAGAGAAAGAGGGTTAAGAAAATCAGAATACACACAAGGATGTAATTCCTGATATGGTGGAATGAACGTGAGGAACATTTCCCGACCTGTGACTGAGGATTGAAGATAGTTTCTTTCACCTGTTTTTCTCCCTTCCATGTAATCCCCAATCCCCTTTTTTATTATCGGAATATCAAGGGGTTCCCTTGAGTTTTAATAGTCACATTGAGAAAATTATCTGGATTTAAGCTGTATCAGTGACAATCCAGAAAAATTTCTTTGAGTTTTTCAGACAGTTCCTGGCCGCTGAATGGCTTTTGAAGAAAATGCACCCCCTTCTGGAGGATCCCCTTCCGTGAAATTACCTCATCCGTGTATCCAGAAATAAAGAGGACCTCGAGGTTCTTTTTCTCCCGTAACATCTCGGCAAGAACCTTTCCATTCATCCCGGGAAGAATTACATCGGTTATGAGAATGTCAAAATTTGAGTCTTCCTGTTCGCACAACTCGAGGGCATCTTCTCCATTTGGGGCAGATACTACGTTATTGCCCATTGCAGTAAGAAGATCCTGGGTGGACCTCCTCACTTCCTGGTTGTCCTCGACAAGGAGAATTCGGAGGCTCCTCTTTTCTTCCTCTATTGTGTCGATAGCCCTCCTCGCTGTTATTACAGCTTTTTCCCCGCATACGGGAAGAAAGAGGGTAAAGGTGGTCCCTATTCCCACATCGCTCTTCACCCAGATATACCCTTCGTGTTGTTTCACTATTCCGTAGGCCGTGGAGAGTCCGAGGCCAGTCCCTTTTTCCCTCCCCTTGGTGGTAAAAAATGGTTCGAATATCTTGTTCTGAATCTCACTAGGTATCCCTACACCCGTATCGGAAAGGGTAACTTTCACAAACTTCCCCGGTTTTACGTAGGGGTACATGGCCACTGCCTCTTCATCAAGGATCTCCTCGTCTGTGGCTATGCGCACCCTTCCCCCTTCCGGCATAGCATCCCGTGAATTTACAAGGAGGTTCACAAAAACCTGTTCAAGCTGTCCCGGGTCGACTTTGACATTCGAAATCCCTTCTTTACTCTCGACCACGAGATCTACATCCTCCCCGATGAGATGTTCCATCATTTTTCGAAGCTCTTTAAGGAACGTGTTGATATTCATCACCTGGGGATCCGCCGGTTTTCTCCTGCTAAAGGAGAGGAGCTGCCCGATAAGTTTGGAAGCTTTGATGGAGGTCTCGATAAGGGCGTTCGATTTGTCCATTACATAGGAACTCTCATTGCACTCCTTGCAGCATTTCAGCTTGATGAGTTCTCCGAACCCCGAGACGGCCCCGAGATAATTGTTGATATCATGGGCAATCGCTCCCGTAAGCCTTCCCACCGCTTCCATTTTCTGGGCCTGGTAGACCTGGTCCCTTAGTTCCCTCTCTTTGGAAAGGTCCATGAGATTCCCTATGATCGCGGGGCGCTCTTCATACATGGTTTTTTGCACTAGGATCCTCGCGGGAAAGAGTTCACCATCCCTCCGGTAGACACGGCTCTCATACTCAACCGAATCCACCTCGTTTGAAAGGACTTTCGCAATATTGTCCTTTTCCTGCCCCTGATAGTCCGGGTGGGTAAAATCAGAAGGGCCCAGAATGTCCACTACATCGTCGTAAGAACAGCAGAATATATCTGAAAATCGCTTGTTCACATATCGGAACAGACCGTCCTGGATAATCCCGAAAGCGATCAAAGAATCTTCCACGAAGGTCCTGTACTGAGTTTCTGATTTCCTGAGCTCTATTTCCCCCTCTCTCCTCTCTATCGCCCCGCCGATGGCGCCTGCCAGCATTTTCAAGAGAGACACATCTTCACGGATCCACTCTTTTTCCTCCATCACGGAATCAAAACCGATTATCCCCTTGAATGTGTTGTGCAATATCAGAGGAACCGCGATCAGCGACTTGATATCCTGGTCCTGTAAGACATGTTTTTCCTCTCTTCCCATGGGGGAAATCTCGGACACCCGGGGAATATAGATCTCCTTTTTAGAGGTGAGCTGATCCATCCACCAGGGAAAGCGTGTTGCAGAAAAATGAGGGAGATGTATATCCCCTGAGGGAACTCCTTTCACGCACGATTTGAGGATCTTTGATCCTCCCTGAGACTCTCCTTTAAAAAAAATCAGGTAGCTCCTGTCAGCTCCGGAAAACTCCCCCACCCGCCTCAGGGCCCTTTCGATTCCCTCATCGATCTCATCCGAGGGAAGGCTGATAAAATCCGAGGAAATGGAGGCTACGATCCGCTCTATCTCGAATCTTCTCGTGAGCGCCTCTTCCGTTCTTTTGAACACACTTACGTCCATGATGAGTCCATCGACGTAGATAAACTTTCCCCGATCATCGTAGAAAAGTTTTCTCCTTTCCATACCCCAGCGGATTGAACCATCCTTTCGAATGAACCTGTACTCAACCCGAATCCGGTCCCTCCGACTCCGCACCGCGTTCCGGTAGGCGTCCTCCACTCTCTTGATATCCCCTGGATGTATGATATTTTTCCAGCAATAGCGACCTGAAACAAAATCTTCTGAGGAATACCCCGTAACTTTCCGGAGTTCTCCTCCCATGAATGATACGGACCAGTCAGGATATCCCCTGTAGACTACTCCGGGAACGTTGTGCAAGAGCGATGAGAGGGACTTATACTCCTCCTCAGAGGTCTGTTGCTGAACAGCCATAGGCCACCTTTTTTGTGTAGTGTTCTTCTCTTAATCTCTATCGGAATCCTGACAAAAAATGTTTACTCGCCCACATCTAAAATTGGGACTCTCTTCCTTCCCATGATATTCTTCATATAAATTTTCTCGATGGGAGGGCAGACTATGCGTGTTCTCATGATCCATGTGGACTCCTTCACCTGCGGGGTAACCGAGAGGGGAAGATCGAGGGTTTACGAGGAGCCGGGGGAAAAGTCCATATCCCTTACGGAAGGGATCGTACTCCTTGTGAGCGTGGAGAAAGAGGACGAAGGGCACATGGAGGAAGTGTGCAATGAAGCGGTCCTGGAAATAGGGAAGGTCGCGAAGAACCTGAAAGTGAAAGATCTTCTCCTTCATCCATTCGCCCACCTTTTCGGAAAGCTCTCCTCACCCGAGGAAGCAGTTGAGGGTCTTGTCATATTGGCGGGAAGACTGGGAGAGGAGGGATTTCACGTGAAGAGGACACCATTTGGCTGGTTTCACACACTCGAGATGAAAGCAAAAGGCCATCCTCTCTCCCGGGTGTCGAGGCGGTTTTCCCCTTCCGTTGAAAACCTTGGATAACAGGGGATAATGATGCTGCCGAACCTCACCATCCACCCGATAAGACTCTTCGGAGGATTCGCCATCCAGCCCTTCGGGATGCTCGTGGCCGCGGCGGTTGTAACGGGATTCCTCCTTGGAAAGCGAAGAGCCAGGGCTACAGGCCTCGACCCGGATCTCCTGGCAGATGGAATGTTCTGGACCGCTCTTTCTGCATTTATCATCGCTCATCTCACATCTGAAATTTTCTACTATCCCGGCGATGTGGCCAGGAACCCTCTCACCCTCCTCTATTTCTGGCGAGGCCTCTCTTCTTACGGTGGCTTTTTCGGGGCCTTTTTAGGGGGCGTCCTCTACTTCCGGAAGAAAAAAGTTCCTGTGCTTAAATATGCCGAGGCGATCCTCTTCGGTTTCGTACCCGCCTGGATCATTGGCCGCACTGGCTGTACACTCGTATTTGATCATCCCGGCGTCCCCTCCCAATTTTTCCTCGCAATGAAGGACCTCTCTGGTGTGGCAAGGCACAACCTTGGATTCTATGAAATGCTCGTCGCGATCGCTCAAACCGGAATTCTTTACAGACTCAAAGACTACCGGCCTTTCGACGGTTTTCACTTCGGCATCATGATGGTAATCTACGGGCCTATCCGTTTTTCCCTCGATTTTCTCCGCATTGCCGACCGCACATACCTTGGCCTCACACCGGGCCAATATTTCTCCGTCATCCTCTTTCTTATCGGAGCATGGTTTCTCGTTAAGGGTTTTGGAAGAAAAAAAAGTATCATCCCCTGAAAAATTCGTATTCCCGTCACGACCTTCATGTAACTCTTCTGGATAACAGGTGTTTACATAGATATAGGAGATGTGCACGTGAATGGTGATCTGGCGTGATCGACAATTGAATAGAAACAATCGGGGGGCGTCAAACTTTGCAAGAGGAAAAAAGGAGGCGGCCATGAAAAATAATATAGTGCGACCCCTGATTATTTCACTTCTCCTCTTCTCCCTTTCCCTCATTCAGGGAGTTTCCTCGTCCCACGGAGAGAGCATCTCCGGAAGAGTGGCCCGCCTTCGGGCATCAGAAGGAGACGTGGCCATTCGCACAACGACCGATGGGGAATGGATTGAGGGTGAGAGGAACATGCCTCTTGCTGAAGGGACCACCATATCCACAGGGCCCGGTGGGTTCGCCGAAGTTGAACTCGACGGGGGACGATTTGTGCGCCTTAAGGAAGAGAGCCAGGTCACCCTCATTCAAACGAGCGACAGAGGCAGCACTTTCCGCTTCGAAGGGGGTGGAATTTATATGACTCTTCTCCCCTCCGATGTGGACCGCAAGACCGAGTGGATTATCCCGGGGAATAAAGAAGTCACCTCCTCCGGGAGAGGAGCCTACCGCCTTGAGGAGAATGGAAATAAATCTCTCATCATCATCGTGAGGGAAGGGAAAATCCGTGTCATCGGGGAAAAAGAATCAATCATATTAAGAGAGGGAGAGGAAGGACGCCTTAACGGTCGAATCCTTGTAGGGCGAGCCTCTCCGAAAGATTCGTGGGACACCTTTATTGAGAGAAGAGACAGGGATATTCTTGCATTGAGACCTTCTCCTCCTCTGACAGCCTCAGTTTCAGGGAAATACGATTTCAACCGCTACGGCGAGTGGGTCACTCTTCCTCCTTACGGATATGTGTGGCGCCCCATAGTGGCCGCCGGGTGGGCTCCCTACCGCCATGGACGGTGGGCCCTTCTCTCATTTGGCTGGACCTGGGTATCATACGAGCCGTGGGGATGGGTCCCCTACCATTACGGGTCATGGGTGGTTGCCTCCTCCTACGGCTGGGTGTGGGTCCCTGCTCTTCACTACACCACCTGGTATCCTTCCCGGGGGAGATTTATCTACAGAAACCGCAATCTCCGTATCAGACCTCTCCGACCGGGCGACATATACCG
>CAZPLX010000006.1:0-17084 GCA_964587345.1 uncultured bacterium | reverse complement strand
TGTCCTCATCTTTTGTCTCTCCACATGCATGTTGTTGTCGCTCCCGGGACGTGGGAGGGCGAAATCGAAGGGGCAGGGGATATCCCAGAGAGATCTTATCGTGGGGGAAATTCTGATCCGCCGCGAGGGGGCCAGGGTTGGCCTTTCTTACTACAAGTCTCTCCTGGATCGACCCCTGCAGGATGAGCGTAAGGGATTCGCCTACTACAGGGTAGCAAAGATCTACTATGCTTTCGGACAGTACCCACAGGCCTACGAGAATATCCAGAAAAGTGTTTCTCTTTCAAAAGAGAAATATCTCCTTTACTCCGCACTCTATCTCAGGATGAAGATTTTTTCCGGCCTTGAATGGTTCAGGGAGGCGAGGCAGATTGCGCGCTTTCTTCTGGAAGAAGAGTTTGTGGGGGCTTCTCCCGAGGATATTTATCAGTTCATGGGGTATGCGGATGTGTCCCTTCAAGATCCTCTCATGGCGGTTGTGGATTTTGAGGAAGCATATCTTCACGGGTCTTATGATAGTCGGGAGACTATATTCAACGACGCTGCAAAAAAGATCGCGAGTCTCTTCGGGAATATCACAAATCCCTTTGTTTTTATTGACGCCCTCTCTTCTCTGAACAGCATCAAGTTTCAAGGCTACATCTCATACCTTGGGGCGAGAAGATTCTCGGAAGAAAAGATGTACGGCTTTGCGGGATATTTTCTGGAGAAGTATGAAAGAATTTCCAGATTTGGAGGCGAAGCAGGGTCGGCCGAACCCCCCCTTCCTTCCCTTTCCCGGGTAGGTGAAGGAAAGCACACTGTTCCTGTTTATCTTCCTTTTGACGGGCCATACAGGAATTTCAGTCTTGAGGTGCTCGCAGGGCTCGAGCTTTTTCTTCGGAAAAATAAGAGAGAGTCTGAGGGAATTCCCCTTACCCCTTATGTTCGCAACACCTTTGCCAACACACCTCTCCTTGCAATGGATCTGAAGGTCGAGAAGGTTGCAAAAAATTCCCTTGCTATTGTAGGGCCACTCACGGGTCAGGAAGCACGGCTCATCCGTCCCCGGGAAGGGAGCCCGCCCCTCTTTTACCTCGGGCAAAAAAAGTTTGGCCTAAAAGAAGGTATTAGCTCTTTCGGTATAAACCCGGATAATGAGGCAACAACGCTTTTAAGCTTCGCCTTCGCGTCTGGAATACGTAAGATATGCCTGTTCTACCCCGAAAACGGGTATGGACGGGCTTACGCGGAAGCGGTCCGCAGGGGAGCGGGAAGGTTCTCCATTTCTGTGGTGTCGCAAGTAGGATATCCCCCGAACACAGATGATTTTACTTCATTCATTAGAAAAGTATCGGGAAGGGAGAATTTTGACAGGTTTAAAAAGAGCAAGGAGCGAGATGTAAGAGTGCCCGTGGATTTCGAGGGTTTCTTCATCCTCGATGTCCCTGGAAGGGGATTCCTGATCCAATCCCAGTTGATCTATTACAACGTGAAGGTCCCCATCTATGTTCCCTCTTCCTGGGCAGAGAGGAGTTTCCTCGAGAAAAGGAAAAGGGATCTGCGGGAGGTGTATACCGTGTCGGACTTCAACCCTTTCCCCGCTTCGAAAAAAGGGCAAAAGTTTGTGAAGGATTACCACGCTTTTTACGGAAGGTGGCCTGACCGCTTCGCGGGGTACGGATATGATCTTGGAGAGCTTATAGAGAGGCTCATGAAAAAACTGCCCTTCCTGGACCTTGAGGGAGAGATGCCGGGAATTCTCATGTCAAGGGCTTTGAGAAGGGAGGGTTCATCACAGGGTGTTACTGGAGAATTTGAGTTTTTTCAGGGTAATGTCTACAGAAAACTGTCCATAATCCGAATAAATGATGGTAGGATTACTCATGTTACCGAACCGGTTTATTAAGGTTTTTTGCGAACATGGAGGAGTGAGACATGAAGATTCGCAAAGCTGTTTTTCCCGCCGCAGGCCATGGAACGAGGTTTTTACCGGTCACAAAAGCCTGTCCCAAAGAGATGCTGCCCCTCGTTGATAAACCTCTCATTCAGCAGTGTGTTGAAGAGGCTGTAGATTCAGGAATTGAGGATATCATTATCGTTACAGGGAGGGGAAAACACACCATTGAAGATCATTTCGATATCTCATTCGAACTCGAAGAACTTCTGAAAAACAGAGGAAAAAGTGTGGAACTTGCCGAAATCAGGGCAGTATCTGATATGGCCGAATTTTTCTATGTAAGGCAGAATATGCCTCTTGGCCTGGGACATGCGGTTCTTAAAGCGAAAGATCTTATCAACAGGGAAGACTTTGCCGTAATTCTCGGTGACGATGTAATAGATTCCCCCCTGCCCGTGACTCGTCAATTGATCGATGCCAGGGAAATCCATGGGCCGGGAATTTACCTTGCTGTGGAAAGAGTGGACCCTCGCGATGTGTCCCGATATGGGGTGGTGGAGCCGGTTCCTCTTGGTGATAATGTCTTTGAAGTGCTCGATATGGTGGAAAAGCCCGCTCGCGAAGAAGCACCATCAAATCTTGCGATAATCGGCCGGTATATCCTTCCGCCGGAGATATTCTCCGTTTTGTCCAAAACCGATCCCGGGAAGGGAGGAGAAATCCAACTGACGGATGCCATGAAGAGTATGATCGGCAGCACGAAGGTTTTTGCCGTTGAGTTTTCAGGAAAGCGGTACGATGGGGGAAATAAAATTGGATTTTTAAAAGCAAATATAAGCTACGCTTTGAAAAGAGAAGAAATAAGGGAGGAACTTCTCGAGTTTATTCGTGGGATAAAAGAGGAGCACTTTACCTCATGATTTATAACAGATGAAAATGGACGAATACAATAAAGGGATCCTCTACCTGGATCTTACCCGGAAGGAAGAGGGCACCCCGGGAGAAGCAAAAAAATCGCGCTTTTTCTCCCCCGTGACGGATATCCTCGAGAATGAGAATGGTCTCTTCATCACTCTGGAACTTCCAGGAGTAAAGGCTGGCGCCATATCTGTCACAGTGTCTGGCACAAGGCTCTCGGTGCAGGGATTCAAGGACAAGGAATCTGCCCCGGAGGGAGCGGTTCTTCTCTGCATGGAGAGGAATTTCGGGAATTTCAGGAAGGATTTTGAAATCGTGGGAGCCTTCAACACCCACGGATTGAAAGCCTCATTAAGAGGAGGACTCCTGAACATTGTCGTCCCCCGTTGTCAGGAAATGAGAGGTAGGAAAATGAAGATCGAAATTGAAACAGAAACGGTACCGGAGGATTAAGTGGTGAAGAAAGATTCTGCAATGATGTCTGGAGAAGAAGGAGACCTCACAGAGAAGGGAACCTCCCTGGTAACAGGAGAGTTCAGTGATATCCCTGAAGTCCTCCCCCTGCTCCCGGTTCGGGATATTGTAATTTTTCCCTACATGACCCTCCCTCTCTTTGTGGGAAGGGAAGCTTCTGTTGCCGCTGTGGACCAGGCGTTATCGGGGAAGAGGTATATATTTATTGCCGCACAAAAAGATCCTTCACTCGAAGAGCCGCAGGAAGAAGACATCTACCCGGTGGGGACGATCGCAATGATCATGAGAATGTTGAAACTCCCCGATGGGAGGATAAAGATTCTCATCCAGGGGATTCTCAAGGGGAAAATAGTTCACTATGAACAGAAGGCCTCTGCGATAAACGTGAAAGTTGAGAAGATCCCCGAGCCTGAAGTTTCCGAGATATCTCTGGAGACTGAAGCCCTCATGCGTTCTGTGAGAGAAAAAATTGAGAGGATCCTGGGACTCAAAAGTCTTCCTTCAGAAATCTCCATGGTCATGGAAAATATCAACAATCCAGGTGTTCTTGCTGATCTTGTCGCTTCGAATCTTCGGTTGAGGATTGACGAGGCCCAGTCAGTCCTCGAGATAGTCGAACCAGTGAAGCGGCTTACAAGTGTGAACGCCCTTCTCTCGAGGGAACTCCAGCTTGCGGAAATGCAGGCGAAGATCCAGGACCAGGCGAAAGATGAGATGACGAGGACCCAGAGGGAATATTTTCTGAGAGAGCAGTTAAAGGCAATCCGAAACGAGCTGGGTGACCGGGACAGTCGTTCCGAGGACATAGATGAGTTCAAAGAGAAGATCAAGAAAGCCGCCATGCCGGATGCGCCTCTCGAAGAAGCGAACAAACAGCTTCGAAGACTCGAACTCATGCATCCCGACTCGGCGGAGGCGGCTATCGTGAGGACCTACCTGGATTGGCTCGTGGAGCTCCCGTGGAGCGTCGCTACCAGGGATGCCATTAAAATCAAAGGGGCGAAGAAAATCCTTGACGAGGACCATTACGATCTCAATCAGGTAAAGGAGAGGATTCTCGAGTATCTGGCTGTTCGAAAAATGAAAAAAGATTCCAGGGGACCTATCCTCTGTTTCGTCGGTCCTCCAGGTGTGGGAAAGACAAGCCTGGGAAAATCGATTGCAAGGTCTATGGGAAGAAAATTCATCCGTATCTCCCTGGGAGGGATGAGGGACGAAGCGGAGATTCGTGGACACCGAAGAACTTACGTAGGGGCCCTTCCGGGAAGAATTATCCAGGGCATCAAACAGGCGGGGACGAACAATCCGGTGTTCATGCTCGATGAAATAGACAAACTCGGTTCCGACTTCCGGGGGGATCCTTCGTCGGCTCTCCTGGAAGTCCTCGACCCTGAACAGAACAACATGTTTTCTGATCACTATCTCAATGTTCCCTTTGACCTGTCGAAGGTGATGTTCATCACCACGGCAAATCTTTCCGATCCCATACCCCCGGCACTTAAGGACAGGATGGAAGTTATCAACCTCCTCGGATACACGGATGTGGAGAAACTCGAGATCGCAAAACGTTATCTGATCGTAAGGCAGGTGAAGGAAAACGGCCTTACTATGAAAGATATATCCTTTTCTCAAGGCTCCATCCTAACCATTATCAACCTCTATACCTGGGAAGCCGGTCTGAGGAATCTCGAGAGGGAAATCGCGAATATTTGCCGCAAGGTTACACGGAGGATCGCGGAAGGAGAGAAGGGTCCTTTCAAAGTCACCTCTTCGACGGTGGGGAAGTTTCTGGGAGTTCCAAGATTTGTGAGAGAGGGGGAACTCGGCGAAGAGCAGGTGGGGGTGGCAACTGGCCTCGCCTGGACCATGGCGGGAGGTGATATCCTTTTCGTGGAGGTGTCCCTCGTTCCGGGGAAAGGCAAGGTGATCATCACTGGGCGGCTGGGAGAAGTGATGAAAGAATCTGCCCAGGCGGCGATTACCTACGCCCGCTCACGGGCAGAGAAGTTCGGCATAAAGGGAGATTTTGCTTCTTCCATGGATATCCACATCCATGTCCCCGCGGGAGCGATCCCTAAGGATGGGCCCTCTGCGGGGATCACGATCGCCACCGCTCTGGTTTCAGGACTCACGGGGAACCCGGTGAGAAACGACATCGCCATGACCGGGGAGATTACATTAAAGGGGAGAGTTCTCCCCATTGGCGGGTTGAAGGAGAAATCTCTCGCTGCTCAGAGGGCAGGTATTCAGACGGTGATAATTCCCGAGAAGAACAGGAAAGATCTCTCGGACCTTCCATCATATGTGAAAAAGAAAATTCGTTTCGAGTCGGTCTCCAATATGGACAGTGTTCTTACGATCGCATTGAAGAAAAATCCTTTCCGGAAAAGAGGAAGGGCAAAAAAGGGGTCGGGAAAAGGCTGAGTTACTTTAAGACGTTAACCCGGGAGACAGGGCTGATGGCTTCCAACAGGGATGATGATCCTGTCAATTCAATCGGAGAAGAGAGAATAATCAAAGATATTTTCCTCAAGGGGAGGAACGGGGGGTCTTCACTCGAAGTGGGGCCGGGTGATGATTGTGCGGTTTTTTCCCCTTCCGGGAGAAAACTGGCCATTTCCACCGATATGCTCGTGGAAGATGTTCATTTCGACCTTGACTATTTTCCTCCCAGGGCTCTGGGAAGGAAATGTGTGAATGTGAATGTGAGCGATCTTGCCGCGATGGGTGCACGGCCTCATTCCGCGTATCTGTCTATCGGTATTGACCCCTCAACGAAAATAGGTTTTTTACGGAAGCTGGCGGGAGGATTAAGAAAATCTCTGCGAGACTGCGGGATGGTTTTGGCGGGGGGTGACACGGTGCGTGCGGAGAAGCTCATCCTCTCCCTCACAGTGGTGGGAATATTGACAGGCCCTCCTGTCACGAGAAGTGGAGCAGAGGAAGGAGATCTCCTCTATCTCTCAGGGCACCCGGGTCGATCTCACATCGGCATGTGCCTTCTCAAGGAAGGGATTAAGGGCCGAGGCCCCTGGACCTCGAAGGAGATGAAAATAATTAAGACCCATCTCCATCCTCCCATTGATGTAAAATTGGGGGTCTATCTCAGAGAGAAAGGCATTGCCACCGCCATGATCGATACGAGCGATGGTCTCATTCCCGATCTGAGGCGAATCCTTACTGCGTCGGGAGTTGGTGCCGAAATAGACCTTCCATCGATCCCGGCAGATGGTAAAATGAGAAACCTGATTCAGACCTTAGATCTTTCATGGGAAGACGTGGCTCTTTTCGGAGGTGAGGACTATCTCCTCCTCTTTACGGTAAAAGGGAAGAAAAAAGGTGTTCTCGAAAGATGGGGTGGAAGATCCAGACCGTACATGATAGGGAGAATTTCAGGGAGAAAGGGAATACGTGTGCGGGGAGGTACCCTCTCCTCTATTCCTGCCGGGGTAAAAAACCCTCTTTTCCTCCATTTTGATCCAGAGGAGCGTAAGGTCAATTGAGTGACCTGATCTATCTCTTCATGCTTTTTGTCCTTTCGGCCTTCTTCTCCGCCTCGGAAACCGCTTTTTTCGCCATAACGACTCCCCAGCTAAGTGAAATAAAGGGGAAATGGCCCTCTCTCCACAAGAGGATATCGTCTCTGAGGAAAGACCCAAACAGGCTGATTATCACTGTCCTGATCGGAGGGGAATGTGCGAATATAACCATCTCCGCTCTCATCACGGGACACCTCACACGAACATTTACGAACGGGGGGGCAATCCTCTCTCTCATCGTGTCTACCGTGGCCATCATGATGTTCGGAGACCTCATTCCGAAGAGCATCGCTTTCGTATACTCCTCCCAATATGTGCGCGCTGCCTCAATTCCTCTTAAATTTTTCATGAAACTCATCACTCCTATTCGATTGATCCTGGAGGGGATTTCAAACTCTTTCCTCTACATTGTGGGGATTCGAAAACCTGATGAGTTTCACTCCTTTTCCGAAAGCAAGTTCAGGACTCTGGTGGACGAGGGAGAAAAGAGCGGGGAGGTGGACAGGGCAGAGTCTACCCTCATTCACAATATATTCGAACTGGGTGATCAAAAGGCTTCTGACGTAATGACTCCCATAAACGATGTCTTCATGATCGAAAATTTTCTGAAGTTTCCGGACGTTGTGCCCCTCATCAAGATGTACCGTCACTCGAGGATTCCGGTCTTCAAGGGCGACAGGAACACTATCGTGGGGATCCTTTATTTCAAAGATACCCTGCAGTACCTTAAAGGATCCCATCAGGAAGTAGACTGGCACAGCTTTCTGAAAGAGCCCTATTTTGTTCCCGAGTCGAAGAGGCTTCTTGATCTTCTCAACGATATGAGGAAGAGAAAGATCCATCTCTCGATCATCATCGATGAGTTTGGAGATGTGATAGGAATCGTGACCATGGAAGACATACTTGAGGAACTCTTCGGCGAAATAAGAGATGAATATGACGGGGAAGAATCGCAGATCTATCATCTTACAGAAAAAGTGAAAATCATAAGCGGAAAGATGGATATCGACGATTTCAACGATTTGTATGAAACTGACCTTGCAAGTGATGAATTCGATACAGTGGCAGGGATGATCCTTCATCTATTCGGCTATCTTCCCAAGAGGGGAGAAAAAGTCTGTCTTGGAAATCTAGAATTTACCGTGGAAAGACTCAAGGGAATTCGCCTCCTCGATGTGAGGGTGGAGAGAAAAGAAGAGGAGGGGGGCTGAGTGGGGTTAGAGATGATCATTTTTATAATTCTTTTTCTCCTCATGGAAGGACTTTTTACAGGCTCCGAAATTGCCCTCATTTCCACCGACAGATCTTTTCTCAAAGACGAGGCGGCGAGGGGAAGAAAATTTGCAAGGATCGCCCTTTCCATGCTTGAAAAACCGGAAAAAGTCTTTGCCACCTCATTAACGGGAACTGACCTGTTCGTTGTTGCCAACACGATACTCCTCACCACTTTCTTCATCTCTAAATCTCAGAGGTATGGGGAAATCCTGTCTGTTGCAGTCCTCTCTCCTCTTGTCCTCATCTTCGGTGAGATTATCCCAAAATCGATCTTCCAGTCACGTTCCAGGAAGTTTATCCCCTTCGCCGTATACTTTCTCTACGTTTCAAGTCATGTATTCGCTCCTGTAGTTGCTATTGTTTCTTCAGTATCGGGAGCCTTCCTCAAGATGATCAAAGTGGATGTACCCGCAAAACTGGGAGTTACACGAGAGGAACTTATCCTTATGGCGACTGAATACCGGCGGGACGAGGATGTGGAGAAGAGCGAGCAGGAGATGGTGGGGAGGGTTTTTGAATATTCCGAGAAAAAGGTAAAAGATGTAATGGTACCCCTGATAGATGTCGTTGCTTTCGAGGAGGCTCTCGAAATCAGTGAAGTCATCGAAGTGGCATCGGAAAGAGGGTTTTCCAGATACCCTGTCTACAGTGAGAGAGTGGATAATGTGACAGGATTCATCAATATCCTGGATGCCTTCACCGTTGAGAGTATCGCCCTCCCTGTATCTACAATTTCCAGGAAAGCGCTTTTCTTCCCGGAACTGATGCCCATCGATGAACTCCTCGAAATTCTCAAGAAGGAGAGTATGCCCTTAGGGATAGTGGTTGATGAGTATGGGGGGGTGACGGGGATTATCACAATTGAGGATATTCTGGAGGAGGTAGTGGGTGAGATCGAGGATGAGTTCGATGCGGAAAAATATTTTTACAAATTGGAAGGGAAAGGAGCGTACGTTGTCTCAGGAAGGACACCGATAGAGGTGATTGAAGAAATACTCTCCGTAAAGTTCCCCAGGGGGGATTATACGACCATATCCGGGTATATTATGGACAAGTGCGGCTGCATTCCTGAACAGGAAAGCGTGTTCCATGGTGAGGGAATCGAGATAAGGATTATAAAGGCGTCCGAGAAGACCATAGAGATTGCGAAAATTTCGGCAACAGGTGAGAAAAATGGAAGGGAAGATAGAAAAGATACTTGAGGATTACAGAAAGGGAAATGTCCCTCTGTCCGTCGCGAAGGATAAGATGCGCCTCTTCCTTTTTGAGAGTCTCGGGTATGCGACGATCGACCATCACAGGAATCTGCGCCACGGGTTCCCCGAGGTGGTTTTCGGTATGGGGAAGGACGTTTCCCAGATAGAGGAGATCGTGCGAAGGATCGAGAAGCAGAGCGGGAGGGCGCTTGTAACAAAGGTGTCCCGGGAAAAGGGGGATCTCCTCCTGGAGAAATTTAAAAATGCCAGATACTCTTCCCGATCTTCGATCTTCACAGTGGGAAAAGCCACACCCGTAGATCCCGCTTCCCTTCCGGTGGCAATCCTTTCAGCGGGAACGTCCGACATAGCTGTTGCGGAGGAGGCCTCACTTACCGCGGAGTTTCTCGGGAACCGGGTGAGGAGGGTGTACGATGTGGGAGTCTCCGGAATCCACAGGCTTCTTTTGAACAGAGAGGCCGTGGACGAAGCGGGTGTGATAATCGTCGTCGCGGGGATGGAAGGGGCCCTCCCCTCCGTCGTGGGGGGACTTTCCGGAAAACCTGTGGTGGCGGTTCCCACAAGTGTAGGGTACGGTTCTGCTTTTGGAGGCATATCCGCCCTTCTGGGAATGCTCAATTCCTGTGCTCCAGGTGTGGTAGTGGTGAATATAGACAACGGCTTTGGCGCCGCGTATTTCGCAACTCTTGTGAATAAAAGTAAGGAGAGGGCCTGTGAGACCGAAGAAAAATCCTGAGGTAAAGTGGCGTCTCGAAGAGGGCCTCTACAGTGTCGCTTCAGCAAAAGCTCAAAATGGGGAGGAGTACGAAGAAATGGGAGTCTGTTCCATTATGTGTGACGGGTCGATCAAGCAGTTGAATCTCGTGGCTACTGAGGTATGGCTCAGGATAAATGGTGTCAATCGACTGGAGAGAATCGTTGAGGGTGTATCGGAAGTTTTCTCCATGGATACGGAGGCAATGAGGGAGGATGTGGAAGAATTTCTCCGGTCGATGGAAAAAATAGGGTGGGTTACCTTTGAGTAGTTTTCCCTCAGGGAAAAAGATCCTTTATTTCGACTGTTTCTCCGGCATCAGCGGGGACATGGCATGCGGAGCCCTGGCAGATCTCACCGGGGACCTCGAACTCCCCGGGAGGACCGGAGCCCTTCTTAACCTGGAGGGGGTAGAAGTGAAGGTCGTGCGCCGCATCTCCTGCGGTATTGTCGGAAAAGGTTTGGAAGTACAATGGGGGAAAAAAGGAGTGGTTGAAAGAACTCTTGAGGATATAAGAAATCTTATCGAAGGTTCCTCTCTCCCCCCATGGGTTATCACGAAAGGAATAGAGGCATTTGAGCTGCTTGCGGAAGCAGAAGGCCGGGTTCACGGCGTGCAACCAGAAGAAGTGCATTTTCATGAGGTGGGGGCGATCGATTCGATCGTGGACGTAGTGACTTTTTTTCACTATCTTTACGGCCTCGAGGGAAGCTGTCTTTTCTCCTCTCATCTTCCCTCGGGAAATGGAGTGGGCGATTCTTCCCATGGAACCATTCCGCTGCCAGCTCCTGCAACCCTCGAGATAGTGAAGGGAAGGGGTATACCCTTTTCCCAATCTCCTGTTGAAGGAGAATCTGTGACGCCCACAGGAGCCCTTCTCCTCGTCTCCGCTGAGGCTTCTTTTTCTCCTCCACCCCCGATGACGATTGAGAGAACGGGATACGGAGTGGGGAGCCGAAAGAGCGTGGAAAGGCCTAATGTCCTCCGCATTATCGAGGGAGAGGTTATGGCATCTCCCGCAGGAGATCGAGTCGTTCTCATTTCTTCGAACGTGGATGATATGAACCCCCAGCATGTAGAACTGTTGATGGAACGGGTCTTCGAGATGGGTGCCCTCGATTTTTTTGTGACTCCCGTCCAGATGAAGAAGAACAGGCCGGGGTGGCTTTTTACCGCGATTACGAGACGCAAGAATAGCGATGCGGTGGTGGGCGCATTCTTCTCACTTTCTCCCACAACGGGTGTGAGAATCCGGGAGGAGGAACGGGTGAAATTAAAAAGAAGGGTGAGTTCCCTTACTACAGTCTACGGAGCCATGAATGTGAAAGTGATCGAGTTTCCCGAAGGGTATTTGCGGGCTGTCCCCGAATATGATGATATCAAGAGAATTCTTAAGGAGAAGAGAGTTCCTCTCAACGATCTTCTCGAAGAGGTGCGAAGGGTGTGGGAAAAAGAAAGGTAAATTTTGAATGTCTCGAGTGTGGTTTCAGGTCGCCTGGATGGCTCGGGAAATGCCCTGAATGCAGCACATGGGGAAGTGTGAGAGAAGTTCCCCGGGAACCCCCGGGAGGGAAGAGCGGGTCTTACAGGAGAAAAGAAAATCGCCCTTCTCTGCTCTCTTCGATTTCTTCCGAGGGGAAGGGGAGAAGAGAGACGGGAGTCGGAGAATTCGACCGGGTCCTTGGAGGAGGACTTGTTGTGGGTACGACTGTCCTCGTAGCGGGAGATCCCGGTATAGGCAAATCGACCCTTCTTCTTCAGGTGTGCGCCTCCCTTGCGGGGAAAGGAGAGCGAGTTCTCTACGTTTCGGGGGAGGAATCTGAAAGACAGATAAAGATGAGGGCAGGGAGACTCGAAATAGAGGGGGATGAAATCTATTTTATGTCGGAAACATCTGTGGAATCAATCATATCCGGAATGGAAGAGGTAGAGCCAACGATAGCTGTAATCGACTCTATCCAGACGATCAGTTATGAAGGCCTTCCGGGAGTCCCAGGATCTGTTTCACAGGTGAGGGAATCTTCGGCCCATTTGAATCAGTTCGCGAAAGAAAAAGGTATTTCCCTCCTTCTCGTGGGGCACGTGACGAAAGAGGGGTCTATCGCAGGTCCGAGGCTATTGGAACACATGGTGGACGTGGTTCTTCACTTTGAGGGAGAGAAGGGGCATCCCTTCAGAATAGTAAAGGGTGTGAAAAACAGATTTGGCTCCGTATCGGAAATCGGAATTTTCGAAATGACCGCGGGGGGGCTCCAGGAAGTTCCCGATCCCTCGGGTATCTTTTCAGGATCTTCAATGGAACCTGTCCCCGGAATGGTAGTGTATCCGTCACTTTCGGGTTCCCGGACAGTTATGGTGGAGGTTCAGGCACTTGTCGCCAGATCTTTTCTTCCCGTTCCACGCCGTGTCGTGGTGGGCCTCGACCCCGCAAGGTCTCAGATCCTCTCAACTATTTTGGAAAAGCAGTGTTCGGTAAAACTTTTCAATTCAGATCTTTACCTGAACGTAGCAGGAGGATTGAAAATACAGGACACGGGGGCGGACCTCGCTATAGTAGTGGCAATCCTTTCTGGAGTAGTGGACAAACCCGTTCCCAGGGAGATGACAGCCTTCGGGGAAGTGGGGCTGGGAGGGGAGGTGCGACCGGTACAGCTTGAAAGGCAACGAATTGCTGAGTCGGTGAGGATGGGATTCAAGCGGATCCTCCTCCCTGCGAAAAGTGCCGATATCTGTTCCCCCGCAGGAAAAGAGGTGGAACTTGTTGCTGTATCGGGAGTGAAGGGATTAAAGTCTCTCATTTCATGAGTGATCCTCGAAAAAGAGGAGCTTTGTGGTGACATATACGAGGAAAGATCACTATTATAAGAGAGCCAAAAAAGAGGGGTACCCTTCCCGAAGTGCCTATAAGCTCAAAGAGATTCATCAGAAGATGAAGCTGATCCGGGGTGGAGATTATGTGGTCGATGTGGGCTGTTCTCCGGGAGGATGGTCCCAGGTTGCTCTGGAAATTACGGGAAAGAGGGGAAGAGTCGTGGGGATCGATATCCTCGACACATGTAAGGTGCGAGGAGACACTTACCGCTTTATTCAAGGAAATATTGAAGATCAGGAGAGCGGGAAAAAAATTCTCAAAATTCTCGGGAGAAAGGCGGATCTGGTCATCTCTGACGCTGCTCCAAACACATCGGGGATAAAATTTACAGACCATGCGAGGTCAATTTCCCTCGTCAGATCGATCCTATCCTTTGGTCACACACTCCTCAAGGAGGGAGGCACCTTTCTCGCCAAGGTTTTTGACGGAGAGGAAACGGAGGAACTGGTAAAGGAAATGAGGATCTCCTTCGATGTTGTGAAGAGAGAAAGGCTTCGTTCCACGAGGAAAGAATCCTATGAAATCTACCTTGTGGCGAAGGGTTTTAAGAACATCCCATAAACTCCTTCACACTCCAGAAAGATCCTCATACTCGCTGATATGTTATTTTTTAATTGTGTGAACTTATCAATCCTGCCTGTTCCTCAATTTTCATCAGTCTGGATAAAGTTTCCTCGATTGACACTTTTGCATTTTGCAATATACTCACACTGAAGGAGAATATGAGTGGATGTTTCCGGGGTGTACACCCATATAGCGAAGGATATGGAGAGGATCGAAAAAGCCCTGAAGGGGCACCTCTCCTCTGATGTGGATATGATCCCCCTGGTGGGAAGATATATCACTGCGTCAGGAGGAAAACGGTTCAGACCTGCGCTCCTTGCCCTCTGCTCCAGAGCTCTCGGATACAGAGGCAAAAGGATGGTGAATTTTGCGTGCGTAACCGAGTACATGCATACGGCTTCCCTCCTTCACGACGACGTGGTTGACGGCGCCCACCTGAGACGGGGGAAGCCAAGTTCTAACTCCCTTTTCGGGAACAAAATCAGTATCCTCGTGGGAGATTTTCTCTTCTCCCGGGCATCCCAGATCATGGTTGAAGATGGGGACCTCGATATACTTGCAATATTCTCGAAGACCCTTGTTCACCTATCTGAGGGGGAAGTCTGCCAGCTTGCGAGGAGCACATCTCCCGATATTAGTGAAGAGGAATATATTCGCATTGTGACACACAAGACTGCCTCCCTCATCTCCGCGGCGAGCGAAACTGCGGCTATTATCGGAGGAGGGGATGCAGAGGTACGTCGCTCCCTCTATTTGTTTGGGAAAAATGCGGGGATCGCTTTTCAATTTATGGACGATATTCTCGATTATACAGGGTACGAAAAGCGCACTGGCAAGCGGAGGGGGCAGGACCTTCTCGAAGGGAAGATCACACTCCCCCTGATATATGTTCTCGGAAAAAGGGGAGTCCGGGAAAGAAGAGATCTTGTCAGGATTCTTAAACAGGGTAAATCGGCTGAAAATGTGGAACGAATCATCGAGATGGTGATACGTGAGGGAGGAATAGAATATACGGCGGATCAGGCCAGGGGTTTTGTTGAGCGTGCTATTTCGTGCCTTGATGTGCTTCCCCCCTCGAAGAACAGGAAAGCGCTGGTATCTCTCACACGATATATCGTGGAAAGGTCCTGGTGAGACACTTTTCCCCACCCCCATGTTTCCCTCACCGCCAGAGTATATTCAATTTTCAGGAGAGATAAAGGGGGCAGGACGTTACGTTTCCCCCTTATCTTTTTGTCGATTAATTTCCCCTTCGAGTTTATCGATGGCGGTTCCAAGAAGGTAGATCATGACTATACACACAATAGCCAGCACTCCGAGGCCGACGGAAAGGGCGGGAGCTATCTTACTCGGTTTCCCCCCGTATATGATCATTCCATAAACACATATGCCTATAAATGTCGACGCCGCGAGGTTGAAGAGAAATTGGAGAAGCCTCTTTTTGTTCTTAGGGACCATTTCCCCTCTTTCACCCTCTTTGAGTGTGCGGTCTAACCTCTCTTCTGATCCGTGTAAAGATAGGAACCCCATGATGATGGGTGATCGATAGATAGCCCTCGTGACAGGGGCTCCTCTCTCCTAAATTGACATGATATGCTATTTAGACGAAAATGTCCCCGTACAGGAATTCTTAATTTCCATGGGCTACCAATGAAATGGAAGGAGAAACGTGTCTGCTGCCGGAGGATAGGGCTGATTGCTCCCTGGGCTATTCTCTTTTTTCTGATCATTTCACTTTTTTCCACAAGGGCTTCGAGCGGGGAGAGGGTTGTGAGAGATACGAGGGGACATTCCTTCAGAGTTGGGAGGTATGAAAGGATCGTTTCCCTCGCGCCGAATATTTCGGAGATCCTCTTTTTTGCGGGTGTCGGGGAAAGGGTGGTTGGGGTTACCCGTTACTGTAACTACCCCTCGGAGGTACTTTCTCTTCCGAAAATAGGGGGGATCTCCGACCCGAACCTTGAGAAGATCATTGCCCTTGACCCCGAGCTTGTGATTGCAACGAAGGATGGGAACCCTGCATGGGTCATCCGCCTGCTCGAAGAGGGAGGAATCCCCTGTTTTGTGATCAATCCCCGTACGATGGATGATATTCTAAGGGATATCAATAAGATAGCACTGCTTACGGCTGCTTCTGAAAAGGGAAAGGCAAGGATCCGGCGCCTTGGAAAAGAGTTTTCTTCCCTTGCCGGGAAAGAGAATGGGGAAGGGGTAAAGGTTCTCTTCCTCTACGCATCTTCCCCTCTCGTAGGTGCGGGAAAAGGAACCTTTATAGACGAAGTTATCGGGAGAGCAGGCGGAAAAAACGTTCTGTCCAATTACAGGGTGCCTTATCCCCGTCTGGGCCTTGAAGAGATACTCTCTCTTCACCCTGAGGCGCTCTTTTATGTGACAGGGATGGACTCCGGGGAGGGAGCTTCCTCCATCGCGAGGATAGAGTCGATGATGAGCGGCGAGAAGGTGAAAATAGTTCCCCTCGACTCCGATATGTTCACAAGACCCGGTCCCCGTCTTTTCAGAGGGCTCCAGATATTGCGATCTTTCCTCAAGGAGTCACCGTAGTGGATGGGCGAAGGAGAGTCCTCTTTTTTCTTATTGCTTCCGGCTCCCTGGTTCTGTTCTCCTTTTTATCCCTTACCACAGGACCCTACGAAATTAACGGTGGTGATATCACCCGGGGGATTATCGCGTTTTTCACTTCCCAGCCGGGAGTTAAGACGGGAGTGAGGATTGTTTCTGATCTCAGATTGCCAAGGCTTATCCTCGCGATCGTTGCGGGAGGATCTTTGTCCGTGTGTGGATCGGTGTTTCAGACTGTTCTCGGAAATCCTCTTGCAGATCCTTATATTCTGGGTGTTTCCGGCGGTGCTGCCGTGGGAGCACTCTTCTATTTTCTTCTCCCCGGTGTAGCTGGAGCCGGCCTTGGTCTTCCATTCCTTGCCTTTGGGGGGGCCGCGATCACCTCATTTGGAGTTTTCGCCCTCTCAGGAGTTTCCGGAAAACGCTCCAGGGGAAGGTTAATATTAACAGGTGTGATCGTAGGGGCTTTTATGAATGCAATCATCCTTCTTCTTATCTCCCTTACCCCCCCCGGGAAACTCCCCGGAGCCCTCTTCTGGCTGATGGGAGACCTCTCGGGAGCCACATCCCGTTCCCTCCTTATCCTTATTCCCGTTGTGACGGTGTCAATCGCGGCTCTTCTAATATTGTCCCGGGGGCTGGATGTGATGCTTCTTGGAGATGAAGGGGCCATGCAGAGCGGGATTGAAATTGAAAAGTTCAAATCCCTTGTTTTTCTGGTAGCCTCCCTCTTAACGGGAGCGGTGGTATCGATTTCAGGCCTTATTGGATTCGTGGGTCTCATCATTCCTCACATGGTGAGAACCTTTACCGGATCCCTTCACAGAAGGGTAATTCCTGGAAGTTTTATAGTTGGATCATCTTTCCTCGTGGTGTCGGATCTGCTCGCAAGAAGTGTCAGAGAGACGGGGACTCTCCCTATTGGGGTGGTGACAGCCATTTTTGGGGCCCCCTTTTTCATCTATATCCTCAGAAGGAGACTCTGATGGGAGAAGTGATCCTCGATGTAAA
>CAZPLX010000005.1:0-17395 GCA_964587345.1 uncultured bacterium | reverse complement strand
ATGGGTTCCTATGCCCTCGAGTGGCATCTTGCGGGAGAGGGAAAGATCAGAGGGTTCCTGTTAAAATTCCCTTTTCTTCTCCTCCTGGTTGTCTTTTTTCTCGTTGTCTATTATCCCGGAGGTGTAGACGGGTATCTCTCCTATTCATGGAAAGTAACACTCTTCCTGAAAAAGGGGGTCTCCTCTGAAAAAGGAGCCATCTTTGCGAAGCGCCTTGGTCGCCTTTCATTTATCCGTTCTGCTGAGTTTCATTCCGAAGAAAAGGTGTGGAAGGAATTCACTCGTACTCTTACGAACCCCGGGAAAACGAGAAAAATGATGAAGTCTCCTCTCCCTTCCCTCATCGACTTGCGCCTGAAGAGGGGACATATTGATGAACAGGCAGTGTCAAAACTCAATACCATCGTGAAAGAGATCGAAATCGCAGATGACCTTATATATGGAGAAAAGGATTTCCATAAGATGGTGAGAGTGAAAAAATATCTCAATACCCTCTCCCTCCTCTCCGCATTTATTGCTATAGGACTTTCCCTTCTCTTCTTCATCTATGTTGATTCGGCCCTTCTCGTGTCCATAGCAGGGGGCCTTATGTTTATCGAAACCCATGGTCTCATGTCGTTTTTCTCATTGAAAAGCCGGGTGTGGGGGAGTTTGCTTGAAGGAGGGATCTCCGCCGCCTGCGCATGTATAGTGGTCCTCACCCTTATGTATTCAGCCTTCGATAAATTTCCTACTCTTCGCCCCATCCTCTCCTTTCCCGATCAGAGTCACCTGACTCTTCTGGTCATTCCTTCTCTTTTCCTTGTGATATTGGTTTCCCTCCTTTTCTCTGCGTCTTCCCTTATTGCGTTCCAAAGGGTGATGGGATCCATCGGCGGGGAAAATGCGTAGAGTCGGTGTCGTGGGGGGAATCCTCCTTTGCCTCACTTACTTACTCTGTTTTTCCTCCGCTCCCTCTGGTTCATCCCTCTTCATACCGGCCTACGGGAAATCTCAAAAAACAAATCTAAGAAGGGAAAGGTCCCGGCTTCTCAAGCTGAAGAAACGGTCTGAAAAGGCAAGAAAAGAGCTCGAAAAGACGATAAGAACACAGAGAAAGCTCAAAAAAGATGTGAGAAAACTGGAAAAGGCACTCAAGAAAAAAGTGAATGAACTGAAGAAGGTTACGAAAGAGCTGGACTATATAGAAAAATTTCTCATCATCTACGACAAAAAGATCGGATCAGAGAAATCAAAGAGGAGGAACCTCTCCTTAATTGCGCAAAAAGTGAGCCTAAAGGGGCAGCGTCTGGGCAGAGGGGGGCTCATCACGATATCATCGGAAAGGGAAGAGGAAAAAGAGCGCTACTATTACAGAGTTTTCTTTGCTCATCTCATAGAGGAAGAGGGGGCCTCCACCAGAGCAGAAGGGCGATTGGAGAAAAAACTTGAACGTCTCGAAGGAAAGAGGGCGTACTGGGAAAAGCGAGGAGTCAGGGAAGAAAAAAGAAAAAAATTCATAAAATCCAGGCGGGAAAAGGGGAAAAAGGAACTAGCGAAGGTTGCGGTTAAGCGGCAAAGAATGGAAATTAGATACGGTCAACTGAAGAGGGATATTAAAGCCCTTCAGAAGGCAGTGTCGTCCATTGAGAAAAGAGCGAGGAAAAGGAAGGGAAGAAAAAAGTTGTTTCTGAAATCTATTCCCTCAGGCTACACATTTCCCGCCAAGGGAAGAGTCATTTCTCTTTTCGGGAGAGTGAAGGATAAAAATTTTGATATCTATGTGGAAAACAAGGGAATCGAGGTTTCGGGGCGGTCAGGGGGTGCAATCCGGGCCGTTTCTGGCGGCGTGGTTGTCTACAAGGGTGTGCTGAGTGGATTCGGGAAGATCGCTGTGATAGAGCACAAGGGGGATATTTTTTCTGTCTATGGTAAGGCTGCATTGTATAATGTGAATGTTGGTGATAGGGTTAAAAAAGGGCAGAGGATTGGGGCACTCGCAAGAATTGCCCATCCCCGTCTCTACTTCGAGTTACGTGTAGGTGGTGAGCCTGTAAATCCCTTAAAATACGTGAGGATTCCTCGTTAACAAAGGAGATAGCTATGAGAAAGAGTTTCGTCCTTCCCCTTATTATCTGTCTGTTCTTATCCGGTATTTTCATCGGACGCTATGCTATGGGAGAAGCAAAGAGCGACAACAATTCAATGTATGAAAAGTTGAAGATATTCTCCGACGCCGTTGCCATCATCCAGAATAATTACGTAGAGGATGTGTCTTCGGAGAAGCTCGTGTATGGGGCGATCAAAGGGATGCTCCAGACTCTTGATCCTCACAGCTCCTTTATGACCCCGGAGATGTTCAAGGAGATGGAGGTGGAGACTAAAGGATCCTTTGGGGGCCTTGGGATCGAAATAGGGATTCGTGACGGAATTCTGACGATTATCTCGCCTATCGAAGATACTCCTGCGGACAGGGCGGGGCTCAAGGCAGGAGACAGGATAGTAAAGATCGAGAGCGAATCTACCATGGATATGACGATCATGGATGCGGTAAGGAGGCTACGTGGAGAAGCGGGAACGGATGTGAATATCTGGATCACAAGGGAGGGGATATCTGCTCCCAAAAAATACACAATCACGAGAGACATAATTAAGATTAAAAGTACCCGGTGGAAGGAACTTGACAAAGGGTACGGCTATATCAAAATCAACCAGTTTCAGGGAGAGACGGACAAAGAATTGAAAAAAGCTATGAAAAAGCTCATGAAGAAAGAGAAGGGACTCAAGGGTCTGGTTCTCGATCTCAGGAATAACCCTGGCGGGTTGCTCGACCAGGCAGTAAAGGTAAGCGATCTCTTCCTCGATTCCGGCCTGATCGTCTACACAGACGGAAGGAGGGAAGATCAGAAATTCAAGTACTCAGCAAAAAAAGAGGGGACATATGGGGAATTTCCCATGATCGTTCTCGTGAACGGGGGATCGGCGAGTGCGTCCGAAATCGTGGCTGGTGCCCTGCAGGATCATAACAGAGCGGTTCTCTTAGGCTCCCAAACCTTCGGGAAGGGATCCGTTCAGACGATCGTCAGACTGGATGACGGTTCCGGGGTGCGTCTGACTACTGCGAGGTATTTTACCCCTCTTGGGAGATCTATCCAGGCAAAGGGTATAATTCCAGATATAGTGGTGAAAATCGGGGACAATCCCCTCAAGGAGCACCTCGTGCCCCTGAGAGAGAAAGACCTGAAGGGCCATTTGAGGAGACCTGGCAAGGATAAACCATCCTCCGGCAAAGGGAAAAAACCGGTGATCGAAGAGACAATCGATTCTGGATCGGTGAAAAAAGGCAAAGACTACCAGTTAGAAAGGGCTCTTGAACTTCTCAAGGGGTGGGATATCTTCAAGGCAAAGTTTATGAAAAAAGCCGGATAATGAAGAGCTTACCCGCTGTGTCTTCCCATGAGTAGTGGCAGGCATAAAAAGAGAGTGAAGGGGAAAAGGGGTCTTTTCCCTACGAGGAGAAGTGCCCTTGCTCTTACCCTTCTGCCGCTGCTCGTAGGCATCGCTGTGTCGCTCCTCTATCTTTACCCGGATGAAACGAGCAAGGTAAAGAGCCCGGAGAACACCTTTTCCGTCCAACAGGAGAATGAGAAAAAGCTGGTAGCGAGCTTGAAAGAAGAAGAATCCGCGGGAAGGATTCTCGATAGCGAGAGCATTAAAGGGAAAATCTGCCTCGTTCTTGATGATGTGGGCTATGAAAAGGAGCGAGAGGAACATTTCATAAATGAGGGGATCCCAGTAACAGTCGCAATCCTTCCCGGGGGAAACTATTCAAGAAGAATTGCGAAGCTCGCAAAACGGAATGGGTTGGCAGTTCTTCTCCATATGCCCATGGCACCGGAAAAAAAGGTCTCGGACATGTCCGACAAATATATTCTTTCAGTGGGGATGAGCGAAAAGTTGATCGCTTCCCGCCTTAACCGTGCCCGGGCATGGGTCCCTGGCATGGTGGGTATTTCTAATCACATGGGATCACGCTTCACCAGTGATCCGGGAGGGATGAAGATTGTCGCTGCTTATCTCAAAAAACAGGGACTCTACTTTCTTGACAGTAGAACGACACCGCGGTCAGTCGCGGCCTTTGTGTGCAGGGTAACGGGAGTTCCGTACCTGGAGCGGGATGTCTTTATCGACAACGATCATGATGCTCAGAAAATCAGGGAGCAGTTCGAAAGGCTAAAAAATATCGCGTCGGGAAGGGGGTACAGCATTGGGATACTCCACCCGGGAAAAATTGTAACGGGAATGATTGGAGAGCTCATGAGGAGCGCTCTTCTTCAAGGGTACAGGTTCGTGACGTTGAATGAAATCATCGAGGAAATGTGAAGTGGTGGGGAGTAGAGGAGAGAACTACTGGAGCGTAACGGAACTTACGGGACGCATCCGGGAGCTATTAGAAAATGGAATTCCTTCCCTGAGAGTGGGGGGAGAAGTGTCGAACTATTTTCTATCCAGGGCGGGGCATCACTACTTTACCCTCAAGGACCAGGGATCTCAAATCCGTATCGTTCTTTTTCGGGGAAGGGAGGGGAGTGTTTCGGGGACGATCGAAGATGGGGTTTTTGCCGTGGTTTCAGGAGCTCTGGCGGTCTACGAGAGGAGAGGTGAGTACCAGGTCGTTGCATCGTTAGTCCAGGTTGGTGGTGTAGGGGATCTTCTCCTCCGGTTTCAGGAACTGAGAGAAAAGTTAAAGATGGAGGGGCTCTTCGACGGGGAGAGAAAAAAGAAACTCCCCCTCCATGCTTCTCGAGTGGGGGTGGTTACCTCTCTTGACGGGGCCGCCGTGCGGGATATCGTGAGGGTGATACGGGATAGATTCCAGAACACGGAGATTATCATATCTCCTGCACTGGTCCAGGGTGAAGGGGCAGCAGAGGAAATATCCCGTGCCCTCCATCTGCTCGACAGGTGGGGGAATGTGGATCTCATCATCGTGGGCAGGGGAGGGGGATCTATAGAAGACCTCTGGGCATTCAACGAGGAGCAGGTGGTAAGATCCGTCGCGTCTCTTATCACCCCTGTGATCAGCGCAGTGGGACACGAGACGGACACTACTCTTACAGACTTTGCTGCCGACTTGAGGGCGGCTACGCCTTCCCACGCTGCTGAAATCGCAGTTCTATCCCGGAGGGAAGAGGAAAAGAAAATCGCTCATTTGAGAGCCAGGCTTGCAAGAGAGGCATCGGGCACACTCGAACTTTTGAGAGGGAAGCTCAATTCTTTAAAGGGGGAGTTGAAGGATCCCATTGCGATGGTGAGGGGAAAGAGGCTTCGCCTGGCCGAATTTGAGGAGCGCCTCGCAATTGTGTCTCCAGGGAGGCAGATCGATTCATTCAGGTTGGGGGTCAGGGAAAATATTCTCAGCGCAGAAAGGAATTTCCGGAAGAAAATTAACTCTATAAGGGCGAATCTGGAGAAATGGAAGGGGAAAGTGGAGTCTCTCGATCCAAAAGGAATCCTTGAGAGAGGGTATTCCATTACATTGGATGATACATCGGGAACTGTTGTCCGCTCTCCCGATCAGGTAGACCCAGGTGGCATGATCAGGACACTTCTCTGTTCCGGGACACTCATGTCGAGGGTGGAAAAGAAATGAGGTTTTCCCTTTCTCCGATCCCCCAAATTGTGATGATCTTTTTCTGCCTCATCATGATGGGGCCTCCCTCTTCACACTCCGCTTCTGTGATCTATATGGGAGATCATGACCCCGTCCAGGGAGAGGTGTTTCCGGTACGAGTTTACGGGGGAGAACTTCTTCGCAGTGTCAGAGTGCGTTATGGTGACTCGTCGGTTTTCCTGCGTTGCCTGGGGAAAAAAGCCACAGGTTTTTTCGGGTTTGACCTTGCGGAGAAGCCTGGGATGAAAAGGGTAGAATTTATTCTCCAGGGGAAAAAGAGAAGGGAGAGAGTGGTGAAAAATGTGGATCTCAAGGATGCTCACTTTCCTGTAGAAAGACTCGAGGGTGTTGATCCGAGATATGTGAACCCGGAAGAGGAAGATTTAAAGAGAATCAGGAAAGAGAGCGCTCTCTTAAAATCGATCTGGAGAGGATCAGAGGGAATAATTCGGTGGAAAGAGGGGTTCGTTCCTCCCTTTGCCGGGTTCAGGGGAAAGGGTTTCGGGAAGAGGCGATTTATCAACGGACAGCCGAGGAGCCCCCACACGGGGGTTGATGCAACCGCTGCAAGGGGGACACCTGTCCACGCAATTTCCGGAGGAATTATAAAACTTGTGAAGAATCTCTATTTTTCGGGGAATTCCGTAATTATTGACCATGGGGGAGGCCTCTTCTCTATGTATTTTCATCTCGATACGACGGCTGTGCGAAAGGATGAAAGGGTCAGGAAAGGGGAGGTGATCGGAACAGTGGGCAGTACGGGAAGAGCCACCGGCCCCCACCTCCATATGGGAATCCGGTTTGTGGACATAAGGGTAAACCCTTTGGACCTGCTTCCTTGAATGATTTGAAAAGAGATATTGTATAATAGTTCGGAATTCACATGAGAGGGTTGAAAATGTCATGGCTGTTTCGTGTGGGGAAGGAGGAGAAGAGGGATGGCGGAAAAGAAGGAAAGTATTCCTTTCGAAGAAGCGATGGGGAAGCTTGAGGAAATTGTGAGAAAGCTCGAAGAGGGTGCGGATTCTCTTGAAAATTCCCTGTCCCTTTTCGAAGAGGGTGTCGCTCTTGCCAGATTATGTAACGAGACGCTGGATAAGGCGGAAAAAAAGCTGGAAGTGTTAATGAGAAAGGAGGATAAAGGGGTCACCAGGGAGGTGGATGAGAAAACCTTTTTTCCCTCCCTTAAAGGTGAAGAAGAGGTCTGAAAGTGCAGGGGATGGGAATTCAAAATTATCTTTCAGAAATGAGGGATGCCGTGGACGGGGCGGTCAGGGACCTTCTCCATGAGTACGAGGAAAAGATCCCTTTGCGGCTCTTCAAGGCAATCGAAT
The DNA here is from genome assembly GCA_964587345.1 of uncultured bacterium. Taxonomy (GTDB): domain Bacteria; phylum Desulfobacterota; class Deferrimicrobia; order J040; family J040; genus CAZPLX01. The sequence continues at coordinate 10,408 of CAZPLX010000005.1, read as the reverse complement.
ACTCCCTCACAGCGGGAGGAAAAAGGTTGAGGCCTATTCTCCTCCTCTCCTCCTTTTCCCTTTACAGGGACGATTGGAAGAGCGCGCTTCCCTACGGAGTTTCCATTGAATGTGTCCATACCTATTCCCTTATCCATGATGATCTTCCTGCCATGGATGATGATGATTACCGGAGAGGGGTTCCCACATGCCACCGGACCTTTGGGGAAGATGTGGCAATCCTCGCCGGAGATGCTCTCCTGACGGAAGCGTTTCGGATACTCCTCGTTGATCGTGATGACGGGATAGTTCCTTATTCAAAAATCGCTGCCGCCAGGGAACTCGCATGGGCAGCAGGCGCAGAAGGAATGGTGGGGGGGCAGATTCTCGACCTGGAGGCGACGGGGAGAAAAATTACAGAGGGAGAGGTAATAAAGATCCATTCCCTTAAAACGGGGGCGCTTATCCGCGCGTCAATTCTCGCAGGGGCCCATCTGGGGGGAGCGGCGGCGGAGGATATTTCTCTTCTCTCCGAGTATGGGAAGAATGTAGGATTAGCCTTTCAGATCGTGGATGATATACTTGACGTAACATCTTCCTTCTCGGAGATGGGGAAAAAGACAGGAAAGGACCTCGATATGGGAAAGGCGACCTATCCTTCGATCGTGGGGACAGTGAAGGCGAGAAAGGAGGCGGAATCTCTGGTAGGGAAGGCAAAAAACAGTCTCTCTTCCTTTGGTGAGAAGGGAACTTTTCTCGCGGGGGTCGCGGACCTTTGCCTTACCCGGAGGAACTAGGATGGCTTTCCTCGACATGATCGATACCCCCTCCGATCTGAAAAAGGTGGAGAGGGAAAATCTCCCGGAAGTCGCGAGGGAACTCAGGGATCTCATCCTGCGGACGGTTTCTGATACGGGAGGACACCTTGCGTCCAGCCTTGGTGTAGTGGAACTTACCCTTGCGCTTCACTATGTATTCAATTCTCCCGAGGACAGGATTGTCTGGGATGTGGGGCATCAAGCCTATGCCCACAAGATTCTCACCGGCCGCCGGGAAATGTTCCCTACCCTCCGTCAGAAAGGGGGGCTCTCCGGGTTTCCGAAAATCAATGAGAGTGAACATGATGCCTTTGGGGCCGGGCACAGTTCCACTTCTGTTTCCGCGGCACTTGGGATTGCAACTGCCAGAGATTTAGACGGGGAGCACTTCAAGGTAATTGCTATCATCGGTGACGGTTCTCTTTCATCGGGAATTGCTCTGGAAGGCCTGAACCAGGCTGGAGATCTCAAGAAGGACCTCATCGTTGTGCTCAACGAAAACGAATGGTCTATTTCCCACAATGTGGGGGCTCTTTCTTCATATCTGAACCGGATCATGACGGGAAAGATGTATACGGGCTTCAGAAAAAGAGTTGAAAAACTGTTAAAGTCTATTCCCTTTACCGGGGATCTGATCGCGAAAGCGGGAAGGAGGGTGGAAGAGCTCGTGAAGGGCCTGGTCGTACCCGGGATTCTTTTCGAGGAGCTTGGGTATACCTATATTGGTCCGATTCCCGGCCATTCTCTCGAAGATCTTATCGTTACCCTTAAGAACGCACATAATTTTGATGGACCCGTTCTTATTCACGTTATTACAAAGAAGGGGAAGGGGTACCGCTTTGCCGAGGAAAATCCAGAAAGGTACCATGGTGTGTCTCCCTTTCACGTGGAGGATGGTTCCCCACGAAGGAAAAAGGGGAAACGGTCGTACACCTCGGTTTTTTCGGAAGAGATCGTCAGATTGGGAAAAGAGGATGAGAGGATTATTGCCATCACGGCTGCCATGCCGGGGGGAACGGGACTCGAAAAATTCGGGAAATTTTTCCCCAAACGTTTTTTCGATGTGGGAATATGCGAGTCTCACGGGGTGACCTTTGCTGCGGGTCTTGCCTCAAGGGGGAAACGCCCGGTGGTGGCTATTTATTCCACCTTCCTCCAGAGAGCCTATGACCAGATCATACACGACGTCTGTCTCCAGAACCTTCCTGTGCTATTTGCCCTTGACAGGGGAGGACTGGTGGGGGCAGATGGCCCGACCCACCACGGAGTTTTCGATCTGTCATACCTTCGCCATGTTCCCAATATGAGTGTGATGGTCCCCTCAGATGAGCATGAACTCCAGTCGATGCTGCGCCTCGGATTTGCAATCCCGGGTCCTGTTGCGATCCGCTATCCACGTGGAGAGGTGACGGGCCTGGAATGGAATGAAAAATGGGGAGATCTTGAATTAGGGAAAAGCCGGACCCTTAAAGAAGGAACCGATATCACACTGATTGCGGTGGGATCGTGTGTTCAGCCTTCTCTCGAGGCGGCGGCCCTTCTTAAAAAAGATGGTCTTTCCGTAAGAGTAGTGGATGGAAGGTTCGTTAAACCCCTCGATGCCGGTATGGTGGAAAAATCTGCCCTCGAAACAGGAAAAATCGTTACCATCGAGGAAAATGTTCTCGCGGGGGGATTTGGGAGTGCCGTGGTGGAAATCCTATCCGATGGGAAATTCGGGGGTGTCGAAGTTCTTCGCCTCGGCATCGATGACCGATTCATTGAGCACGGAACTCAGGGAGAGTTGAGAGCTCTCCTGGGCATCGATCCGGAGGGGATCAGGAAGAATGCTCTTACCTGTTTCTACGGGAAAGAGAGGGAAAGAATCCCATCCCCCACTCACCTAAAGGCTGATTTTGGGAAAATCTCCAGGTAAAAAAGGAGTGCGAAGGAGGCTCGACTTGGAGCTCCTTCGAAGAGAACTGGTGACATCCCGATCTCTTGCGAGGGGCCTCATCATGGCGGGGAGAGTTCTCGTGGAGGGAAAGGTTACCGACAAGGCGGGAACATCAGTATTCGAAGAGTCAATTATCGAGATTAAGGGAGAGGCGAGACCATACGTTTCCCGGGGAGGAATGAAACTCGCGGGAGCTCTCGAAGGTTTTTCCCTCGACGTATCTGGATCGATATGCCTTGACATAGGTGCTTCCACCGGCGGTTTTACCCACTGTCTCCTCACCCATGGAGCGTTGCGGGTGTACGCCGTGGATGTGGGAAAAAATCTGATCGATGGATCGCTGAGAAGTGACGGGAGGGTGGAGGTGATTGAAAAATGTAATTTCCGGTATGCGTCCCCTGACCTGATTCATGAGGAAGTTGACCTTGTGACTGTGGATGTCTCTTTTATCTCATTAACCCACATCATTCCTCGTGCACTCACATTTCTCCGAAAGGATGGCCGAATTTTGCTTCTCGTAAAACCCCAATTTGAACTCTCAAAAAAAGATGTGGGAAAGGGTGGAGTCGTGAGAGACCAGGGAAAAAGGAATGAGGCGGTGTCGAAAATTACTCGGTTTCTCACTTCCCTCAATGTTCCCGTGGCGGGAGTTCTTCCCTCCCCCCTTACGGGGCCTGCGGGAAATCAGGAGTATTTTGTCCTCTCTTCTCCCCACGGAGAGGGGGGGAGATCCGCAAGTGATTCGTAACCTTCCGGTTTATTAATCATTTCAAGACCGATCTCTTTTTCCAGTTCTTTTACAATGTAGTGAAACAGGTCAAGATAGTCCGAGGAGATAATCATTTCTATATAGCCTTTCACTGCATCGAGGGTCCGGATGTTTCCCACGTTTTCATAACCCTCAAAGATGAAACGAATATAAGCGATCTCTTTTTTTGAGACTTTTCCGTAAAAAACGTGTGTGCCCATATTCTCTATTATAATTCTCCCTCTATCTTCCGATAAGAGAAAAGTGTGCTGAATAGACAAGAAACTGGCAGCCGGGAAGGGAGGTAATATCCTTGACTTTGCCTGTGATTAATCGTAGTTTTTGGGAATATAGGGTTAATTTAACATGAATGTATACTCATTAACGTATAACTCGTTTGAAGAGAGGGATACCATGAAGGCAAAATCCGTAGTACCTGTTTTTATCGTTTTCTCCACGTGTATGATGCTCTTCCTGTCAGCTTCCCTGGGTTTTTCCCAGGAAAAGGGGAGGGTCCACACGGTCAAAAAGGGGGATACTCTCTGGGATCTCTCATCCCAGTACCTTGGCGACCCCCAGAAATGGCCTGAAATATGGGAAGAAAATCGCTTCATAGGAAACCCTAACTATATCTACCCCGGCCTGAAGATTGTGATCTCTCCCCCAGGGACTCTGAGAGAAGAGTTCGAGATTACAGAGGGGAAAAAGAGGGCCATGGAAAAAGAGATGATGAGAGAGGTCCTGGAAGAGAAAACGAAACGAGCTCTCACCCTCCAGCTTTCTCATGATGAGGCTTTGTCGAGCGGGGAGCTTATCATCGGGAAACCAGAAAAAGTGGGTGAAATGATTGAAACGACGGAAGCGAAAGTGATCTTTTCTCCCGGGGACAGGGTCTACCTTTCTCTCGACAAAGAGTATCCGAAGGGGACTCACCTCGGAATATTCAGGGTCGATGGTCCCGTATACATTCCTGGAGTGGGGCGAAAGGGGTATAAACACAAATTTATCGGAAAAATAAGGATAGAGGGGAAGTTCGGAGGCAGGTTTGTCGGTACGGTTCTCGGACTCTTCAAAGAAGCGATGAGGAGCGACTACCTGGAAGAGAAGATTCCCACTGCTCCTCCCGTTACGCCTAAATACGAAAAAGATGGGAAGAGGGGTGAAATCGTGTGCGCCTCTGGAGAAAATTACGAGTTCAGCGAAGGAAACGTTCTCTATATTAAGGGAGGATCAAAAGGGGGTTTCGAAAATGGAGACATGCTTAACATCTATGTTCCTCTCAGGTCCCTTCAGAAGTTAACAGTAAGCGGCGAAACGAAAGGGCTCTCGGCAAAGGGGGACCTCGTACACGTGGGCAGAGGGATTATTATCCGAACGAACGAAAACTTTTCTTCGCTATTTGTTCTCGATTCGGAAACGTCATTCAACGTTCCCGCTCTAGTTGTAAGAGGAGAGGTGTAAGAAGGGCAGTTCTATTCATCCACCTCCGGGGGTGGCACGTTTGTTGAACTACCCCTGGTGAGATGAAATTCGAAGGAAAGGAAAAAATTCTCCTCTATGCGTCTTCCTTCCCCTATATTTCTGCCCAGGAAACCCTCGCATATGTGAGTGGAGTCCCTTCCAAAGGTGGCAGGAAATTCCCTCCTTCTTTTCTTCGGCTCCTTACGGGGGGAGAGGGCGAGAAAAAGGGAGAGTGGATATTTGACCGCTCCCTGAGTGCGGGGATATCGGTGATCACCTACCTTGACCCTCACTATCCTGTTTCCCTCACATCCCCGGGGCATTCGCCCCCTGCTCTCTACTATAAAGGAGACCTTTCACTCCTCGACGGATTTTCAGGATCCATCGTGGGATCGAGGAAACCGACGATTCAGGGGCTTACATTTTGCACTCACCTTGCGGGAGAACTGGCCCGTTTAGGAATAGGGGTGGTGAGCGGATTCGCCCGGGGAATAGACAGTTGTGCCCACAGAAGCGCTCTCGTTAACGGGGGCTCAACCGTGGCCGTTCTTGGATCGGGAGTGGATATCGTCTATCCAGGTGAAAACGAAAGACTGTACAAGGATATCGAGGAAAAGGGATGCATCCTTTCTCGCTTCCCTCCCGGAACGGCTCCTCTCAAGCACAATTTTCCTGTCAGGAACCGGATGATCGCAGCTCTCTCGGAATTTACCGCCGTAGTCGAGGCAGCGAAAAAAAGCGGCTCTCTCATCACCGCACGCTTTGCCCTGGATCTGGGGAGGGAAGTGTTTTCCGTTCCAGGTTCCCCCCTTTATCCCCAGTCGGAAGGAACAAATATGCTTATAAAGAAAGGTGCCTCCCCTCTTACCTGCGTGGAGGATGTGCTCCAGAATTTTGGCTTTTCACCCGAAAGAGTGAGAAGACCCGGGAGGAGGGAGAAGGTAAGAAATCTGACAGAAGGTGAGGAGAGAGTATTCGAATCCCTCCAGGGGAGGATGACCATTGATGAAATTTCTCTCTTCTCAAAACGGGGTGTCAGGGAGGTGACCTCAACGCTGCTCACCCTGGAAATGAAAGGGCTCATAAAAAGAGGGGAAGACGGACGCTTCGAACGGAACGGAGGATCGCTCTTTTTTTGACGGGGCGGGTATATTCGTTATAATATCCTGAATTTATCTGTTACGGGAAAAGGGGAAGATAGATGGCAAAATCACTAATTGTAGTGGAATCTCCTGCAAAGGCGAAAACTATCAAGAAATATCTCGGAAAGGGATTCTCCGTTGTGGCATCGATGGGCCATGTGATGGATCTTCCGAAAAGCAGGCTCGGTGTGGATGTGAAAAAAGGGTTCGAACCGAAATATATGAAGATAAGGGAAAAGAAAAAGATTATCGACGAGATAAGAAAAAAGGCAAAAGAGGTTGATAATATATTTCTCGCTTCTGACCCGGACCGGGAGGGGGAGGCAATCGCCTGGCATATCGCCCTTATCCTTGGGGATAGGTCGGAGAGGATCAAGAGAGTCCTCTTCAATGAGATTACAAAAAAGGGGATCGAAGTGGGTATGAAAAATCCCCGGACCCTTGATAAGAACCTCTACGAGGCACAGGTCGCGAGGAGAATTCTCGACAGGCTCGTGGGATATAAATTGAGTCCACTTCTCTGGTCGAAGGTTCAGAAACGCCTCTCCGCGGGAAGGGTACAATCTATCGCCTTGAAGCTGGTGTGCGATAGGGAGAGGGAAATAGAGGCCTTTTCTCCGGAAGAATATTGGACGGTCACCGCTCTTCTAAAGGGGAAGGAACCTCCAGATTTCAAAGGAAAGCTGGTCAAGGTAGAGGGAAAGAAAGCATCTGTTTCCAGGGAAGAGGAGGCCAGTAAGATTATCGGGGAACTGAAGGGGAGTTCTTTTACAGTGGAAAAAGTGAAAAGAAAGGAGAGGCGAAGAAATCCTCTCCCTCCCTTTACTACCTCTACACTTCAGCAGGAGGGGTGGAAGAAACTGAAATATTCTGCCACGAAGACGATGAGAATCGCTCAAACCCTCTACGAGGGAGTTGAACTCGAAGGAGGAGAAGCCGGTGGCCTCATTACCTACATGAGGACCGATTCGGTGAGAATTTCAGACGAAGCAATATCAGGAGCCAGGGAGCTGATCGGAAAACAGTTCGGTAAGAATTATCTGCCAGGCAAGGGAAGAGTGTTCAAGAATAAAAAGGGGGCTCAGGATGCTCACGAGGCGATCCGCCCCACAAATGTATTCACGACTCCAGAAAAAGTTAAAAAATATCTCGGGGGAGAACAGCTGAAGCTCTACACGCTTATCTGGGAACGTTTTTTAGCGTCTCAGATGGCCCCGGCGCGATTCGACCATACTTCGGTAGATATCCTTGCGGGGAGATATCTCTTCCGCGCGACTGGCCAGGTTCCGATTTTCAAGGGTTTCCTGGAAGTATACGAGGAAAAACCAGAAAAGGAAGATAATGAGAGAGGAAAAAAAGAGGTGATGGAAAAACTGCCCCATCTCGAAGAGGGAGAACTCCTCACCCTTAAAGAACTGGTCCCGGACCAGCATTTTACCCAGCCTCCGCCACGGTTCAGTGAGAGCAGCCTGATCAAGATGCTCGAGGAGAAGGGAATCGGAAGGCCTTCTACATACGCGTCCATAATCAGAACAATCAAGGGTCGGAAGTATGTGTTGGTAGATGAAAGGAAGTTTCTTCCTACGGAGCTCGGGATAATTGTGTCAGATCTGCTCACAGAGAATTTCCCGAGGATAATGGATGTGAAATTTACCGCGGACCTCGAGGGCGATCTCGACAAGATAGGAGAGGGAACACTTGGGTGGAGGGATGCGGTGGAGCGTTTCTACGGGCCCTTCGAATCAGATCTTGAAAAAGCGAAAATTCATATGGAAAAGGTGAAGGAGAGATTGTCAGCCACCGGGATTTCCTGTGACAGGTGCGAGGGACAAATGGTTATCAGGGTGGGGCGTAATGGAAGGTTCCTTGCCTGTACCAATTACCCCGAGTGTACTCACACCTTGAACTTTGTTGTGGACAAGGATGGGAAAGTGGAAGTTCTGAGGGACATTCCCTCGGGCATTATGTGCGATGAATGCGGGCAGGAGATGAATATACGGAGGTGGAAAGGAGGGAGATACCTCGTCTGTTCTTCCCAGGAATGTACACACACAAAACCTTTCCCCGTGGGAGTGACCTGTCCTTCCTGCGATAAGGGAGAGATCGTCGAGAAAGTGTCGCGGCGGGGAAAGCTTTTCTACTCCTGTTCCGAGTATCCCGGATGTACCTATGCGAGCTGGAAGGAGCCTGTTGCGCGGGAGTGTCCCGAATGTGGAAATGGTATTCTTCTTAGAAAGGTGTTAAGAAAAGGGGGGACAGTCCTGGAATGTATGATCAGAGGATGTAAAGGGAGAGTGGAAGAAAGTGAACCGGGAAGCTAGCGCGGGATATGTGTTGATCGTTGACGATGAGGAGAGTCTGCGGACTGTACTCGGGATCTACTTCAAAAAAGAGAGATTCAGGGTGGATTCCGCGGGTACGGTTGAGGAAGCTTCCAGGCTTATCTCAGATCAGGTATATGACGTGGTGATCAGCGACATGAGGATGATCGGAAAGGACGATGGGATCAAGGTCCTGCGCATGGTGAAGGAAGCCCACCCCGAGACGGAGGTCATCGTCATGACCGCCTACGGGACGATAGAGGATGCTGTGGAAGCGATGCGGTTGGGAGCATTTAATTATGTGACGAAGCCTTTTGACAACAAGGAACTGAAGATGTTGGTGGAGAGGGCTCTGGAAAAGAAGGATATCGTGACCCAGAACAGGGCGCTACGGGAGGAGATACGGAAGAAATATTCCTATGAGTTCATCATCGGTTCCTCCGAGACGATGATACGTATTTTTGAACTCATAGAGAAGATCGCTCCCACGAGAGCTAATGTAATGATTCTCGGGGAGTCGGGAACGGGAAAGGAGTTGATTGCCAGGGCTCTCCACAACAAGAGCGATCGGGCCGGGAAGAGCTTCGTGGAGATAAACTGCGCGGCAATTCCGGAGGCCCTTCTGGAGAGTGAGCTCTTCGGCCATGTGAAGGGGGCTTTTACCGGTGCGATCCATAACAAGCAGGGACTCTTCGAACTGGCACATAAAGGGACCATCTTCCTGGACGAAATCGGGGAAATGCCTCTATCCCTCCAGGGAAAGCTTCTTCGTGCCATACAGGAAAAGGCCTTCAGAAGGGTTGGAGGAAATGACCTGATCAGGGTGGATGTGAGAGTAATCTCAGCCTCCAAGAGGGATCTTCAGAAACTTGTGGGAGAGGGAACATTTCGAGATGATCTCTACTACCGCCTGAACGTTGTGTGTGTCAAGGTGCCCTCCCTGAGGGAGAGAAAAGAGGATATTCCCCTTCTTGCCCACCACTTTTTGAAAAAATATGCTCTTGAACTGGGGAAAGAGGTGAAAAAGCTCTCTCCCCAGGCGATGAGAATGCTCCTGAGATACGAATTCCCCGGGAACGTTCGAGAACTGGAAAATATCGTTGAACGCTCCGTCATACTCGAGACCAAAGACCAGATCACGAGGGAGAATCTTCCTGAAAATCTCACCTCAGCTGAGGGGGAATCTTCTCTTTATCCGACCATACAGGATTCAAACGGTACGTCCCTGGACGACGTGGTGAGTGAACTGGAGAAGAACTTCCTCCTGAAGGCACTGGAGAGGAGTGGCAACAATAGGACTGAAGCCGCGAAACTCCTTAATATTTCTTTCCGCTCCCTCAGATATCGCCTGGAAAAATATGGAATAGAGTGATGAATCTCATTGATTATGAAATAACGACGTCATTGGCACGGTACGTGCGGCATATGAGCCTGACAATGGAAGGAAACAACAGGAGGGTTCATTGAGAAGATTAGAGAAGAACCGGGCAGGCTTCACCCTCGTGGAACTGATGATTGTCGTCGCTATCATCGGGATCCTCGCCGCTATCGCCATCCCCTCGTACCTCAATTTTCAGGCGAAAACGAAACGTTCAGAGGTAAAAGCAAATTTGAGCGCCATCTACTCGGCAGAACTTTCCTACTATTCAGAAAAGGACACATTTTCAAATAGTTTTGTTGCTATCAGGTGGGTCCCCGTGGGGACAAAATACTACTACAGCTATTCGGTGGGCAATGAAATCTACGGCTTGAGCCTGAGTGGCAATCCCCAACCGGGAACCATAACTCCTGGTGCGGGTCTCTACTCGTTCAGCGCCTACGGATGGGGGAATATAGACACCGATACTGTTGTGGATGTGTGGAAGATGGATGAGTTCAAAGCACTCCAGAATATAACCAACGATGTTTAGTGCTGATTACTGATAATTGTCAATTTTCAATTAAATACTGACAAAAATTGTCACTTGTTTTTCTCCTTCCCCTATCTTTACCCAGCCCTCTAT
>CAZPLX010000004.1:0-18192 GCA_964587345.1 uncultured bacterium | reverse complement strand
CGCATCGACGAACCTGGCACCTGATGCCAACAGGAAGGTTCTCGTAGCCACTGTAGAAGATGCAATTAGAATCGGCGCTGACGGTGTCTCTATCCATGTGAACCTGGGTGCGGAAGATGAGGCGGACATGCTCAGGGATTTTGGAAGAGTCTCCTCTGCATGTCAGGACTGGGGGATGCCTTTAATCGCCATGATGTATACGAGGGGTCCAAAGATCCAAAGCCAGTACAGCGTGAAGTATGTCAAACATGCTGCAAGAGTGGCTGCGGAGATGGGTGCGGATATAGTCAAGGTTCCCTTTACCGGCTCTGTAGACACCTTTCGGGAGGTTGTTTTGGGGACTGCTATCCCCGTTGTAATAGCCGGGGGAGAGAAGATGGGTAGCGACATGAAGGTTCTCGAAATGGTTGACGAGTCGATTCAGGCAGGTGGCAAAGGGGTTTCGATAGGGAGGAATGTCTTTCAACACCGGTCTCCCACAAAAATGGTTCGTGCAATCTCGGCCGTCGTCCATGAAGAGGTGAGCGCAGTGGAAGCGGGGAAAATTCTGGAGGAGGAGTGAAATGGAAATCTGGGTGAAGTCTGATCCCTACAGAAAGGAGCTGATAACCTTTGCCCTTGAAAGGGGTATATCCACATTTTGGCTCTCTCCCGGTCATGAAGAGGGGGTAAGAAAACTTGGAAGGGTAAGGGTCGTATCCGAGGACGGGGACGTTGTTCCCGGAGAGGACTTTGAACTGAGAAAAATTGAATGCAAGGAGGATGTCGAAGAAATCTCGACAATTTCCAATGAACGGATGGTGTACATAGAAAAGTACAACAGGGAGATTATTCCTCTTGAGAATCTCGTCGCGCTGGGGAAGAGGATATTCGTTCCTGTAGCGAATCTCGAAGATCTCAGAGTATCCAGGGGTGTCCTGGAAAAGGGTGTACAGGGGATCGTGATTGAAGTGTCCACTCTTGAAGAGATGGGAACCCTGTTGAAGGAGTTGGGTGAGGAAGAAATCTCACTAAAAATGAAGAGAGGGGTAATCAAGGATATTCAGATCCTTGGCCTCGGCGACAGAGTGTGTGTGGACACATGTTCTCTCATGGCAGGTCCGAAGGGTATGCTCGTGGGGAATTCTTCATCAGGCTATTTTCTTGTCTCCGCGGAGAACGTCCATTCCGAATATGTGAACGAACGTCCATTCAGGGTAAATGCGGGGGCGGTCCACATGTACACCTTGCTTCCCGGGGGAAGAACATCATACCTTTCGGAAGTAAAGGGGGGGAGCCAAATTCTGGTTGTACGTTCCGATGGTAAATGTGAGGTGGCATGGGTGGGAAGGGCTAAAATAGAGAGAAGGCCCCTTCTCCTTGTGATTGCCGATATCGAAGGGGGAGAAATATCTGCGATTCTTCAAAATGCGGAGACCATCCGGCTGGTCACACCCGGGGGGGAGCAGGTTTCCGTTTCAGACATTGTCAAGGGGACCGAAATCGCCTGTTACACTGAAGAGGGGGGAAGACATTTCGGAATAAAAGTTGAAGAGACTATAGAGGAAAAATGAGGTGATAATGGTTCGAAGAATTTTTTTTTCCTTTATTGTTATGAGTTGATACAATAGGTATAGAAAGAGTGGAGGATAGTAATGTTTGGACTAGGGCTACCAGAACTTCTCGTTATTCTTGTAATTGTCGTCGTAATCTTTGGAGCAGCAAAACTTCCTCAGATCGGTTCTGGCCTCGGACAGGCAATCGGCAATTTCAAGAAAGCCATGAAAGATTCAAAGTCTATCGATGTGACCCCGGAAAAAAAAGAAAACGATTCAGAGAAGTAACCTTCCATTTGGGACTATTCTATGCTCTCCACCTTGTATGACCCCACCTTTTCCTGAAGGTCAAAAAAGACGATCATGAATGGTATGGAAGAACCGGGTTGGATGTCGATATTCGCCAGGTTTTTCCCCAACTTGTTCTGTAAAGTTTTTTCTATTACCGCCCTTTCCTCTGTTTTGAGTTCTCCCGGGGTGAGGGAGTTTCCCCCGTATACCTTTCCGGATCCGAGGAGGTTACCCTTTTTCCCCATCACTTCTCCCTTGAGGATCAGTCCGCTTTTCACATCTTTCGAAAGGTTGACCACGTCCCCCTTGATCACAAATATAGTGCCCTCTTTTATATTGGTTTCGTTATAGCCGATCAGGTTCGTTATGCTGAAGGTCTTTGAAGAAGAATGACTCTCTCCGTTCAGCATTGAACGAAGGTATGGAGCGTACTTTATGACAACATCGTTCCCCTCTTTCGTAAAGGCAAGATAGGCGCCAATTCCGGCAATAATCAGGAGAAGAATAAGGAGAACTACGAGAAAGTTCTTCGTTCTTGTGGTCTTTAGTTCTTCGGTCCTTTCCTTGGATATGTACTCATAGGGAGAGGGCTTTACGGTACCTGACTCCTTCTCCCGGGGAGCTTCTTCGGCCAATTCAGAGGATGTTTCATCTGTTTTTCCCTCTTCTTCAGTAAAAGTTTCCTGGAAGGTAAGGGGTGTCTCTAATACCAGATCTTCTTCTTTGGGGGAAGAAACAGGCCCTTCTTCCATCCCTTCTTCCTCCTTCTGATTGGGAGAAATCGTTTCTGATATGTCGGAGAAATCCTGAAAAGAAATTTTTTCGTCTTCCAGAGAGAGGTCAAGTTCTTCTCTTTTCGATTCTTCCGTGACCTCCTCTCTCTCTCCGGCGAAAGCTATCGATTCCGATATGGCAGAATCCGGTTTTTTAACAGTTTCCTCATCGTCGAAAGTGGATGTATCAAGTTCGGAGCGAGCACCTTCCCCGGAACTGCTGCTCTCATCCTGGATCGTGCCGAGAAAATCTTCAAAAGCCTTATCGATGTCATCCTTTGACACTTCTTTGTCTCCTTCAGGAAGTGAGGCTTCCCTCTCTTCATCGGCTTCTCTTGCTTCCCCTTTTTCTTCCACTTCTTCTTCGATTTTCTCTTCCACTTTCTCTTGCACTATTTCTTCCGATCTCTCTTTCCCCTGTTCCTCCACCGTGGGGGTTTCCAGCCCACCCAAAGGAAACTCTTCTCGGTCATTTTTATCGGGGAGAGATATTTCTTCTTTGCTTTCCTTTTCTGCGATTTGTGCGTCCTTCACACTTTCGATGTACTGGTTCTTAAGATGTTCATACCCGGTCTTCATAACGATGATATAGTCCGTGCATTTTTTACACCTGACCCTGGCTCCTTTGCCTTTGATCAACTCTTCATTGAGCTTGAATTTTGCCCTGCAGCTTTCACACTGAATTATCATCTGTATCCTCCTGGGGGATGACCACATTACTCCGTTTGTGAAGGATGAATATATCACCTAAATTACGATAATTTTCCGAAATATCCATTCCGTACCCCACGACAAAGCCCTCATCCAGAGAAAAACCTCGATAGTGGACTTCGACTTCCTCTTCCCTCCTCTCCCTCTTATCGATCAAGGCGCAGACGCGGATGGATGAGGGGTGCTCCTCCTCAATATGTTGTATCAGATAGCGTAGGGTCCTTCCACTATCTATTATATCTTCTACGATTATCACATCTTTCTCCCGGAGGGGAAGTACCGATCTTTGAATTAGTTTTGGGGTGGAGAGAGGAGATGTCCCAGAAGGGTACGATTCGATACGGTAAAAATCTATATTCATATTGATTCCCTCGATGGCCCTGCACAGGTCTGCGAGAAAGATGAAAGATCCTTTAAGAGCTCCGAGGAGAAGGGGAGTTTTACCCGAATAATCCTTTGAAATACGTTTTCCTATTCTTTCCACCGAGTGGGATACTTCTTGAGCTGTGTAGAGAATTCTGAGTGTATATTTGTTTCTCACTATTCCTCCCCCCCGGTTCACTCATCGGTGGGATGGTTTTGCTTCTTCCTGTACACCCTTTCTCCCGCTATTGCAACGTAAATGCTTATCTCGAAAATCGCGTAGAGAGGGAACCCTACTATGAGCTGTGAGATTACGTCGGGAGGGGTAATGATCGCTGCAATAATGAATGAAAAGATAAAAATGGTTTTTCTTGCTCCCTTTAAAAACGACCCCTTCAGGAGCCCGACTCTCGCAAGAGAATAGGAAATCACCGGGATTTCGAATATGAGCCCGAAGATAAGCATGAGCCGGATTACTACAGAAACAGAACTCTTGATAGAGGGAAGAGGTTTTATGAGTTCCTTCCCGAAGGAAAGGAGGAAGGGAAAGATGACGGGAAGGATGACATAATAGCAGAAGGCAATCCCTGAGATAAGAGAGATGACTGCCATGGATACGAATTGGAGGGAGACCTTCTTTTCCTTCTCGTAGAGACCGGGAGCGATGAAAAGCCATAGTTGAGAGAATATGAAAGGACTTACCGCGATAGCGCCTGCAAGTATAGAAATTTTTATGTAAGCGATGAATGCTTCGGTAAGGTTGATGAATACGAGGGAAGAACCTTCCGGGATGGAGGAGATGAGAGGGGCAAGTGTGAATTGCAGGATCTCTTTCGCGAAGATGTAGGCAATTGCCGAACCAAGGAAGAGGGCGAGTAGGGACTTGAGAAGCCGTCCACGGAGTTCTTCCAGGTGCTGGGTAATGGGGAGTTTATCTTCCTTCATCCGGAGAGTCCTGATTCAGTGAACTTCCCTCTTTTTCCGGGTTCGTCTCCTTCCTTTCCTCTTCCCCCGCTTCACCCTTTTTTTCATCTCCACTGTCTACCACGAGTTCCGATTCGAGATCCTGACCTATCTCTTTGAGTTCATCGATTTCCTTTTTGATATCGTCCTCTTCCACGGCATCTTCGAGCCCTTTTTTCACTTCATCGGCCGCTTTTTTGAATTCCGCAATCCCCTTGCCCAGGCTTTTGGCAAGCTCAGGGAGCTTTTTTGGGCCAAAGATTATAAGGGCGAGGAGAAGAATGAGGAGTATTTCCTGAAAACCGATTCCAAACATATCCAATTCCCCACCTACGTGATGGTGTCCATTATAAAGGGAAGAGAGAAATGAGGGGAATATTATTTTTTAAAAATGAAAAAAGGAAAAGGGATATATAATATCTATATAGAGAAAAGGGGAACCTCAAGTGTAATTTTCGGGGGAACTATGAGAGCCTATCTGGGCATAGATGGGGGGTCTATATATTATAAATCCAGCCTCTTTGTCCCATCACACGATCCATTATCTCACACCTATTTCAGGGAGAAGGAGCGCGCGAAGGCTGCGGGAGGCATATTCTATTTTCTCGAATGTGAAAAAGGGTTGTCTGAACCATTACAAAACATTTCCCGTCATGTGGATCATGTAATAAGTGTCCTTAAGAGCGAGGGAATCCCTCTCTCCATCGGAGCGACAGGGAGGATGGGCAAAGCGGTTGCAAAGAAGACGGGCGCTCTGTATGAGAACGACTTTGCGTCGATCGTGAAATATATATCTCATGTTGCCCCGGAGACGAGGACAGTGTTTGAGATCGGTGCGGAAACATCTCGCTTCATCAACCTGAAGGATGAAAATGGGCGCCTCTTTATCTCCGAGTATGGCACAAATGGTGAGTGCGCGGCGGGAACGGGGTCGTTTATCGATCAGCAGGCCGCCAGGATGAAAGTAAGGGTGGAAGATATCGGGGAGTTAGTAGAATGCGTAAGCCATCATGCGAGGATTGCGGGAAGGTGCTCCGTCTTTGCCAAATCGGATATGATCCATGCGCAGCAAAAAGGTGCCACACCTGAAGAAATACTGAAAGGTCTCATGTACGCAGTGGCGAGAAACTTCAAAAGCAACGTATGCCGGGGCCGTTCCGTAAATTCTAGAATCCTGTTTCTCGGTGGGGTAGCCGGGAACAGAGGAGTCGTGAAAGCTCTCGAAGACCTTTTTGAACTCAAAAAGGATGGGATCTGGGTACCCCCGTCCTACAGGTATTTTTCCTCTGCTGGAGTTGCGCTCCTTGCAAGGGATGGCGTGGAATCTGCCGGAGAACATTCTTCGCCCAGGAAAAGGGGAAGTTCTTTCCTTAAAAAAGTGACCCCTTCATCTCATCCTCCCCTCTCTCTTGAGAAAGTTCTTTTCCTGGAGACTGCTTCTTCAAAGACAGAAGAGGGCCATAACGGCAAGAGAGATCTTTTTCTCGGAATTGACGTGGGTTCTGTGAGCACCAATTTTGCCCTCATCGACAGTGAGGGAAATCTCGTCCACGAAGTCTATGTGAGAACAGAGGGAAGGCCGATCGAAGTTGTGGAGAAAAATCTTAGAGAGATAGGGGAACGGATTTCCCTGGAATGCAGAGTCAGGGGAGTGGCCACTACAGGGTCGGGAAGAGAGCTCGTCGGTGAACTGGTAGGGGCAGATGTGATTACCGATGAGATTACCGCTCATAAAACAGGAGCATCATTTATTGCTGAGAAATATTTTTCTTCCACAGTAGATACTATCTTTGAAATAGGGGGGCAGGATTCCAAGTTCATTTCCATCCGGGATGGAGTTGTTGTG
This sequence comes from uncultured bacterium, assembly GCA_964587345.1. Lineage (GTDB taxonomy): Bacteria > Desulfobacterota > Deferrimicrobia > J040 > J040 > CAZPLX01. The sequence continues at coordinate 11,710 of CAZPLX010000004.1, read as the reverse complement.
GATTTTGCGATGAATGATGCGTGTGCCGCCGGGACTGGATCATTCCTGGAAGAACAGGCTGAGAGGATCGGGATTAGCATCAAGGGAGATTTCTCAGAGATGGCCATGGGCTCCAAAACTCCTTCGAGGTTGGGGGAGAGGTGTACCGTTTTCATGGAGCAGGATGTGAGCAGTTATATGAATCGGGGGGAGAAGGTAGACGATATCGTGGCAGGCCTTGCCTACGCGGTAGTTTTGAACTATCTGAACCGGGTGGTCAGGGGGAGGCAGATAGGCAGCTATATCTATTTCCAGGGAGGAACTGCGTACAACGAATCTGTTGCCGCGGCTTTTTCGATTATCCTGGGAAAAAAGATTATCGTTCCTCCCCACAACGGGGTCATGGGTGCGATAGGCGCAGCTCTGGTGGCTCTGGAAAAGTATGGGGCTCTTGAAGAAGATACAAGGTTCAGAGGTTTTGATCTCAATGGCCTTTCCCTTGCAAAACGGGAGTTTGTCTGCAGGGGATGCTCGAATGAATGTGACGTGAAAGAGATCGTAATAGAAGGAGAAAAGACCTACTGGGGTGATAAATGCTCGGAGCGGTTCAGAAAACCTCCGAAAGTCCCCAGAAAGCCTGTAGGAGAAGACCTCGTAAGCCTGAAGGTATCCCTTCTCGAATCACTCGTAGAGGAGGGAGGAAAGCCGGGAAAGCTGAGTGTGGCTCTCCCCCGGGCGCTCTACTTTTTCGAACGATTTCCCTTCTGGCACGGTTTTTTCCGTACACTGGGAGTATCTGTTACGGTAACAGCTCCCACATCCAGGGGGGTGGCAGAGGAGGGTGCAGAGATATCCGTCTCGGAGACCTGCTTCCCCGTGATGACATCGATGGGTCATGTGTCGAAGATGATCAGGGAAATCGAAGATGCCGATTTTTATTTTCTTCCCAATGTGATCAACAGTGAAAAGACAGAAGGGTGTGGAGAGACCTATTACTGTCCCTGGGGTCAGACTCTCCCCTACATGGTTTCATCAAACCCCGTTATGGCCCCCCTTCTTGATTCGAAAATGGTCACCCCGACGGTTTATTTCAGGGACGGGGAAAAATCCGTAAGCAAGGATCTTCATCAAAGCCTCAGAAGGTTCGGATGGACGGGCCGGCAGATCCGCGATGCGGTGAGAGCAGGATATGAGAGCAGCAGATCTTTCGAGGAACAGTTCATAAGTAAAGGAAGGAAGGCCCTGGAAAGACTTGAGCGAGAAAAGGCCAATGGAGTCCTTCTCGTAGGCAGGCCCTATAATATTTATGACAGAGAGATGAACCTTAACATTCCCTCGAAAATCAGGGAATATTACGGGATTGATGTTATCCCCTACGATTGCCTGCCAGGGTTGGACGACATAGACATAAAGGATTTGAACTGGAACATGTTCTGGACTCTGGGCAGGAAGATCATTTCAGCCTCGCGATTTGCTGCGAAAAGGAAATGGATCAGTATCATCTACTTTACAAATTTTAAATGCGGTCCCGATTCCTTCGTCCGTCATTATGTTGAAGAAGCTTCAGGAAGACCTTTCCTTGCCCTCCAGTTCGATGGTCACGGGAATGATGCAGGCTATATGACTCGCGTGGAGGCGTACCTGGACAGCAAGGGAGTGATGAGGTGGTGGAATGGGAAATAGCGAGAGAGGGTTTGAAGGGAAAAAGGTGTATGTGCATCCTATGACCTACACGGGGGCAAGGGCGGTGGCCGCTGCTCTTTCTGCCTTTGGGTTTGATGCAGAGGTAATCCCCCCCTCGGACGAGAAAACTCTCGAGCTTGGCTCAATGTACGCCTCGGGTGATGAATGTTACCCTCTCAAGATTACCCTGGGTGATGTGCTGAAGCTCTTTATGGTCGAGGGACGAAAACCTGAGAATACCGCAATTTTTATGCCTTCCTCGAGTGGCCCCTGCAGGTTCGGACAGTATGTCCCTCTCATTCAGAAAATCCTCAAGGAGGTTGGCCTGGGTCAGGTTACCTTTATGTCTCCGACCTGTGATGACGGATACGGAAGTTTTCATGGAATTTTCGATGAGGTAAAGAGATGCGCATGGATCGGAATCGTGGCATCGGATATTCTCCGCAAACTCACTCTCAGGTACAGGCCTTATGAACTCAATGCAGGGGATACCGATAGAGCGTATGAGCGATCACTCGATGAAATCTGCGATCTTCTGGCCGCGTGGGGGAAGACTCACACACTATGCTTGAGAGAGGTAAAAAAAGGGTTGATAGGTGTAAGAGAGAGGTTTCGCTCCCTTCCCAGGTGTGAAGAGGAAAGACCTCTCATCGGGGTTGTGGGGGAGATATTTTGCAGGTTGAACCGCTTCAGCAATACTGACATTCTCCGTCTTGTGGAATCCATGGGAGGAGAGACATGGCAAAGCGATGTGGGAGAATGGGTTTCCTATACGGACGTGGAAAATGAGAGAATTCTTGCCAGGAGAGGACGGCGCTTCTCATGGGATATGTTCATTGCACGAATGAAATATTCATACCAGAAAAAGGTGGAACACCAGATGTACAGCATCTTCGAAGAAGACTTCAAAGAGAGGGAGGAACCTGGGGATGTGACAGAGATCCTTTCCCTGGCACAGCCCTATCTTCCCCAAGAGGGGGCGCTGGGGGAGATGACCTTGAGTGTGGGAAAAACGGCATATTACTCCCGTAAAGGAGCTTCAGGAGTGATCGACTTAAGTCCATTTTCCTGTATGAACGGCATTATTTCAGAGGCGGTCTATTACAGGTTGTCGGCTGATCTCGGGGGATTTCCTGTGAAGATATTCTACTTTGACGAAACTCACAGGGATATCTCCCTCGAACTCGAGATCTTCATGGATATGGCGGGAAAATATTCGAACGGGAAGAGGAGAATATCTCAAAAAGGATGATTTCATGAAGATCGCATTGATTTCAGACATCCATTCCAATCTTGAAGCGCTCACTGTCATCCTCGACGATATTCACAGGAGGCGGCCCGATACTGTCTGGTGTCTCGGAGATATTGCCGGATATAATGCGGATCCTGACAGGTGCTGCGAACTGGTGAGGGTTACTGCAGAAATCACCATAATGGGAAATCATGACGGAGCAGCAACTGCCTTTCTTGAACCCTCTCACTTCAACGAGGTTGCGAAAGAAGCGGTAATGTGGGACAGGAAAGTAATGAGGCGGGAAAACATAGAATATTTAATGAGTTTAAAAAGTGCTGTAGTGATAGATGAGGAGGTTCTCCTCGTCCACGGATCGCCCTCAGATCCTGAAAAATATATTATGTCAGATACGCAGGTGAAAGAGGAAATGGACTTCATGGTGAGACACCTTGAGAGGCGTATCGGGTTTTTTGGGCACACCCATTTCCCTGTAGTCCACGAGATGAACGGGAAGGGTGTTCTTCATACCACGAAGGGAGCAGGAAAAGTGAGGCTCAAAGAAGATGCGAGCTATTTGATCAATCCAGGGTCGGTTGGACAGCCCCGTGATGGTGACACCCGGAGTTCCTATCTTATCTTCGACAGGGGCGAAATGACTGTAGAGTTCGTAAGGCTCGAATATGACATTCCCACTGTACAGGAAAAGATTCTGAAGGCAGGTCTTCCCCCTTTTCTCGCTGAACGGCTTTCCAACGGCTACTAATCGTGTTATACACATCTCCTTCACACACTGGTGATATCAAGATAGTTGTCCGCGGTTTCACTCTGACTGACACATTAAGGAAGGGAGGTTTGGCTCTCGTGAGCCTGGTTACCGACCGGAGACGGATAAGGCTCAGGGAAAGGAGGGAGAAAATAATCAAGGGGAAAAGCAGGGATGATCTCTTCTTCAACTATCTTCGATGGCTCTATTTCCTCATCTACGTTGAAGAGTTTTTACCGGGGCGGATCGAAGTGGGAGCCCTATCATCCCGGGGTGCGACTGTGTCCGCATGGGGGGAAACATCGGATTACGGGAGGCATCTTATGAAGAGGGAAGTAAAAGGCGTCACACTGCACGAACTGGCCGTGAAAGTTGAGAAAGGGAGAGTAACGGCCACATATGTGGTCGACGTGTGAGGGTGTGATGGAATTTAAGGGCCATTCGCTCATACAGAACAACGACTACTCGTGGAAACTCGAAAAGGCAGGAGGAATGCGTGTCCCCGGGGTGGTGTATGCATCCGAGAAGATGATAAAGGAGATCCTCCGTGACAACAGTCTGCAACAGGTGATCAACGTGGCCCATCTGCCGGGGATCGAAAAATGGAGTATCGCCATGCCCGACATACATCAGGGGTACGGATTCCCAATCGGGGGAGTGGCCGCGATGGATTTGGAGAAAGGAGTGATCAGTCCGGGTGGTGTAGGGTACGACATCAACTGTGGGTGCAGGCTTCTTTCCCGGACGAAGGCGAGAAAAAGCGCGAAAGGGAGGAATATTCGAAAAGAACTGAGCAGAAAGGGGATCAGCATCTACTCTTCGGGGAAAGCCACTCTTCTTGAGGAAGTCCCATGGGCGTATAAGGATGTGTCGGAAGTGGTTGATGTTGTACATGATCTTGGCATTGCGGCGAAGGTGGCCAGACTTCGACCCCTTATTGTAGTGAAAGGATAAAAATGACACCTTCGTTACAGGATATCATCCTGAAACTTCTCAGCTTTTTTTTGACGAGTTTCGGCCCTGTGGCTTTGCCACCTTGGCACAGTTCCGAGTTTGAAGGGAACCATGATCCCATGTGAATTTTTCTTGACAGGTTTTCCATTTTTCGGGTCTATCTTTGCGAAAACGATTCCAGGGGGGATTCTGAATCCCCTGGAGGGATATTTCTGAATCGCCTTCTTCATGTAGCGGGTCCAAATCGGCAGCGCGGCGATTGCCCCGGTGTTCCCCTTTCCCATGGACACAGGGGTATCGAACCCAACCCAAACTCCCGTGAGGACCTTCGGAGAATAACCGACAAACCACGCGTCGACGAAATTGTTGGTTGTGCCGGTTTTTCCTGCCAGGTTATTACCCAGGAATCGTGCCCTTCTTCCCGTTCCGGATCTGATAACCTCCTGAAGCATGTACGTCATAATATAGGCGGATTCGGGGGAGATCTCCTTTTCGAGTTCCGGATCGTTCCGTTCGAGAACATTCCCTCTCTTATCGTTTACCTCTCTGATAAATATAGGTTTAGGCCTCATCCCACGATTGCCGATCGTGGCGTATGCCCTGCAAAGTTCCAGAAGGGAAAGTGATACGCTTCCGAGGGCGATGGAAAGGTCTTCAGGTATAGCTTCGGAAATTCCAAGTTTTCGGGCGGTTTTTATCGTCGTCCCTATTCCGATACGGTCGAGGAGTCTTACCGTCGCAAGGTTTCTGGAGTGGGCAAGAGCTTCCCTGAGAGTAATTTCTCCGAGAAACCTGTTATCATAGTTGGAGGGCCTCCAGTTCTCCTCGTCACTCCTCACATACTCAACAGGAATGTCATCGATCAGATCTGCCGGAGTATAGCCATTTTCAACTGCGGAGGTGTATATGACGGGTTTGAATGCAGAACCAGGCTGTCTCCTGGACTGGAGAGCCCGGTTGAATTGAGATTCCGAATAATCACGGCCTCCCACCATGGCGAGAATTTCGCCTGTTTCAAGGTCCATGGAGAGAAGTGCACCCTGAAGAGTTCTCGATGCCCCCATACCCTCGATTACGGGGTTCACCGTTTTCCTATTTGCCAGGCCTGAAGCGTATCTCTTTTGAATCTTTTCTTCAAGTTTTTCCACCCACTCTCTCACAGAGGTGTCAGCGAGTTTCTGTAGTTTCGGTGAGAGCGTTGTGTGGACACGCAATCCCCCTTTATACAGCATGTCATACCCATATTTTTTCAAAAGGTAGGTCCTCACATATTCGATGAAGTAGGAACTTCTCTTCTTCTTCCCTCGTTCTGCCAGCTTGAGGGGAAGGGCAGCCGCGATCCTGGCATCGTACTTCGTGATATATTTGTCCTCAGCCATCCTTCCGAGAACATATTTTCTACGTATCAGTGCCCGTCCCAAATGTCTGTATGGCGAGTAGAATCCTGGAGATTTAGGCAGGGACGCGAGGAGGGCAATTTCCCCAAGTGAAAGTTTTCCAGGCTCCTTTCCAAAGTATGCGAAAGAAGCCGCATCGATCCCGTAGGAGCCGTTTCCAAGGTATATCTGGTTCAGATAGAGGTAGAGAATTTCCTCTTTGGAAAGTTTTCTCTCTACCTTGATAGCCAGGAGCATTTCGAGGACCTTCCTCTTCACGCTCTTTTCAGGAGAGAGATAGAGGAGTTTTACGAGCTGCTGAGTGATTGTAGAACCTCCCTGGGAAAATCTCATTTTTGTCACATCCGTCATGAGAGCCCTTAATATTCCCGAAAAATCTATGCCTTTGTGAGAAAAGAAACGGGCATCTTCGGCAGCGATGAATGCTGCTTTGATTAGAGGAGGAATCTTCTCCGAAGGAATGGAGTTCCTTCTCTCGATGGCATACTCTCCAATGAGATGATTCTCCCTGTCGTATACTTTTGTTGCGTTAAGGGGGTGATAAGTTTTCAGCTCTCCCACGTCTGGGAAGGGAGCCGTGAAGTAGACAGCGAGCACACCAATGAACAGGCCTGTGACGAGACACGCGATAATAATGGCCCCTCGGCCTAGAATCTTCACACTCATAACATAACGCCGTTTAGAAGGATCTGCATGTTGATACATCTTTCTGGTACTTTAGTATAGTACAGGGAATTGGTGATTTCACTACCTTCCTTGTTTGTAGAGAACTCCTTGCGAATAAAAATGAAGGAAAAGGTGGACAGGGGAAGAAAGGTTGATATCGTGAGTGGGAGAGGAATTATCCTCTGTGAGGGAGTACTCCTCTCCACATTTAGGGAGCGTTTCTTTGGACTTGCATGGAGGAATCCGAAAAAAGTGCACAATCCGGTCATCCTTTTTCCGTGCAACGGGGTCCACACCCTCTTCATGACATTTGCCATTGATGTGCTCTTTCTTTCGAAGAGGGGAGAGGTGCTCAAGGTGATCAGGCAACTTCCTCCGTGGCGCTTTGTGAAGGGAGTTCCCGGAGGGAGGCTCGTTATAGAGTATCCCTCTCATTTTCCCCCTATCGCTGATGAAAAATTTCTTCATATTCCAGGGTTGATTGAAAAATAGCTTTGGAAATTATATCCTCAGGAAGAATATGGCAGGAGGATCGCCTGGATGAGGGGAAAGAGGAAAAGAAGAGGGGAGGATCTCGAATCTCTTCTCCTGGGTATTGCCCATGAGATTCGCAACCCTCTGAATGCTCTGAATATCAACAGTCAACTCCTTTCAGAATATGCGGATATGCTCCCTGAATGGTTCCCAAAAAAGGGGGAGATGAAGGATATCATTGCGTCAGACCTAGAGGTGTTGAGAAGGTTGAATGATCTTGTTTCAGAGTTCTTGCGTTTGACACGGCCCCCGAGGCCCGAGTTCGTTGTCTCAGACCTGAACGGGATCGTCGAGGAACTACTCCGCTTCGTAGAGGTCGAATTCAGGGGAAGGGGAATCAAGATTCGCTTTCTCCCAGGGAAGGGCCCCATGATGGTGCTTGTGGATACAAAGATGGTAAAACAGGCACTTCTGAATGTTCTCTTAAACGGGGCCGAGGCTCTGGACAAGGAAGATAAAGTGCTCACCCTCTCTACATCGAGGGAAGGGGAAGGGTTCTCACTGTCCGTTAAGGACAACGGGTGCGGTATCGCCAGGGAGGAGAGAAAAAAGATCTTTACCCTCTTTTACACAACGAAGGGAGAGGGAAGTGGAATCGGACTTCCCATGGTTAAGAAAATCATGGGGGCCCATCACGGGACGGTGCGGTTGAGGGGAAGAAAGGGAAAGGGGACCACATTTGTCCTCCACTTTCCCTCCGCAGAGCGCTTCAGGGAAATCTTTCGTGGAAAAGGGGGAGTGAGAGACCTCCCTGAGGTGGTGAGATGAAAAAAAAGAGGGAATACGAGGGGATACGTATCATGGTTGTAGATGATAACCGGGAAAACCTCAAGAGTATGGGGAGGGTTCTCGATTCCCTGAGAATCAACTCCACTCTCGAAGATTCTCCCCTTCGTGCCCTTTCCCGTATGAGGGACCACTCATTCGATCTCGTGCTCACCGACATGAAAATGCCTGAGATGGACGGCATGGAATTCATCCAGAAAGCCAGGGAAATTTCTCCTGAGACTCCCCTGGTGGTACTCACGGCCTTTGGATCCATAGGTAACGCCGTAGATGCGATCAAGGAAGGGGCCTCAGATTATCTGCAGAAGCCTATCGACATCGAGGGGTTGAAAGGGGTAATTGTGAAATCGATTCGCACGAAAGGGATTCTTTCTGAACTCAATGAGTTGAGAAAACATGTAAAGACAGGTGTGGGGGAAATCATCTACCGTTCTCCCCTGATGGACAGGGTATTGAGGATGGCGTCCACAGTGGCACCTACCATGGCCAATGTGCTGATCCTGGGAGAATCGGGGACAGGGAAGGAACTTGTTGCGAGATCAATCCAGGAGATGAGCAACAGGAAAGAAAAACCCCTCATTCCTATCAATTGTGCAGCTTTGACCGAGAGCATCCTTGAGTCGGAACTTTTCGGACACGAAAGGGGCGCGTTTACCGGTGCAGTCAGAGCTTCGAAGGGAAAATTTGAGCTTGCAGAAGGGGGGACCCTTTTCCTCGATGAGATAGGTGATCTTTCTTTACAGACCCAGGGAAAATTATTGCGGGCCATTGAACAGAAAGAGGTTATGCGTCTGGGCGGGGAAAAGGTAATCAAGGTAGACGTGAGGATCATTGCCGCTACGAATGCAGATCTTGGAGTTAAAGTGGCAGGAAAGGAATTCAGGGAGGATCTTTTTTACCGCTTGAGTGTCTTTACTATTACAATTCCTCCCTTAAGGGAGAGGAAAGAAGATATTCCCTTGCTCATCTCCTATTTTCTCAGGGAACTGAGTGAAGAACATGGATTTCCCTTATCGGAAGTGAGCCCCACAGTGGTCGACATTTTTACCCGATATTACTGGCCCGGGAACATTCGGCAGATGAGGAACACCCTCGAGACGATGGTTCTACTCTCGAGAGGTGGGGTTATTTCCCCGGAACTGGTACCTGGTGAAATTCGGAGAGAGGTTGAGGGAGAAGGGATTCCTGTTCCCGGAAAGGTGAGGGGAGAGGAGAAGGGAGAGATTCTCCCTCTCGAAAAAATGGAGCGGAAAGCGATTATAGAGGCTCTTGCCACTACGGGAAACAACAAAACGAAGGCAGCACGTTACCTCGGAATCAGCGTGAGGACGCTCTACCGGAAAATTAAGGAATATAAAATCCAATCGTGAAGGTCGTTTTGTCGTGGTCTGTCATAATGGCATGCTTTTCAGGTGCCATCCTCTCACTTTCCTGAGTACCCTTACTTCCCCGACCCAATAATACCTTTTCATTTTAATAAGTTACGTAATTGCAAGAGAAAGTGTGAGGGTGGCATGGAATTTGTATTATATCCTGTCACCTAAAGGGAGGTTTTCCATGAACGTCCGCATTATCCTTGTGTCGGGTAGAGGCCCGCGGACAGATCAGATGAACAAAGTGTTCGATGATCTGAAGCTTTTCGGAGTGGAGGCAGATATATGCTCTGACTTTCGGGAATTCGGAACCATCTGGCAGGAGGGAAAGTTTGCCATGGCCCTCATCGATCTTGACGATATACCTTTTGGAGGATACGATCCATATTTCTATTTTGAGGGTGTAACGTCGTCGATCCCTTCTGTGTTCCTATCAGAGAGCGGGAATCTGGAGAAGTGGACTCGAGCACTGGAAGCAGGGGCTGTGAGTTTTGTTACACGCCCTTTTCACCCGCGGACTCTCAGCAGGTTCATATTGAAAATACTCACTAAACAGTTGAATACATAAACGAATGGAGGGTGGAAATGCCAAAGATTATCGGGATTGACCTTGGAACAACGAATTCTGTCGTTGCAGTGATGGAGGGTGGTGAACCGGAAGTACTTATCAACGAAGAGGGATCAAGACTCACCCCGTCAGTAGTGGGGTTCACGAAGGATGATCAGGTACTTGTTGGGCAGGTGGCAAAGCGTCAGGCGATTACGAACCCGGGAAATACCGTATTTTCCATAAAGCGCTTCGTGGGGCGCCGCTACGACGAAGTGGCTGAAGAGATCACAATGGTCCCCTATGAGATCAAGAGGGGAGAGAAGAATGACGCGAGGGTGCAGATTGGAGACAAAGACTACACCCCCCAGCAGATATCTTCCATGATCCTCAACAAGTTGAAGAAAGCTGCCGAGGCTTACCTGGGAGAAGAAGTGAAACAGGCCGTGATAACCGTGCCGGCCTATTTCAATGATTCCCAGCGTCAGGCGACGAAGGATGCAGGAACGATTGCAGGACTGGAAGTTCTTCGGATCATCAATGAACCTACTGCTGCGGCACTCGCATACGGACTCGATAAAAAAAAGAACGAAGTGATTGCCGTGTATGATTTCGGCGGTGGGACATTTGATATTTCCATCCTCGAAGTAGGGGAAAACGTTGTTGAGGTGAAGGCAACAAACGGTGACACACACATAGGCGGAGACAACTTAGATCAGAGAATCATTGAGTGGATAGTGGAGGAGTTTAAAAAAGATCAGGGGATCGATCTGGGAAATGACAAGATGGCTCTCCAACGTCTCAAAGAAGCGGCGGAAAAGGCAAAGATAGAACTCTCATCGGTTATTGAAACTGAGATAAATCTCCCCTTTATTACCGCAGACTCTTCAGGACCCAAGCATCTCAGTCTGAAACTTACGAGGGCCAAACTTGAATCGATGATCGACAAGATCCTTCGAAAAACCCTCGACCCCTGCGGCATCGCCTTGAAGGATGCGGGGCTTAAAGCATCCGACATTGACGAGATCGTCCTGGTTGGTGGTTCCACTCGAATCCCTAAAGTACAGGAACTTGTGAAAGATTTCTTTGGAAAGGAACCCCACAAAGGGGTGAACCCCGATGAAGTGGTCGCACTCGGTGCTGCGGTTCAGGCGGGAGTTCTCGGAGGGGAGGTGAAGGACGTTCTCCTCCTTGATGTGACGCCTCTTTCTCTCGGAATTGAGACCCTTGGGAGTGTGATGACCAAGATTATCGAGAGAAACACGACTATCCCGGTGAAAAAGAGTGAAATATTTACCACCGCTGCGGACAACCAGACATCTGTCGAGATCCATGTTCTCCAGGGTGAGAGGGATCTTGCGAGTGCCAACCGGACTCTCGGGCGCTTTCATCTCGAAGGAATTCCCTCGGCCCCAATGGGTATTCCCAAAATCGAGGTGACTTTCGACATCGATGCGAACGGTATATTGAACGTGAAGGCAAAAGATACGGCTACAGAGAAGGAACAGAGAATTACGGTGACCGCTTCAACGGGATTGTCCGATGACGAAATAGATAAAATGGTTCAGGAGGCGGAGGTCCACGCGGAGGATGACAAGAAGCAGAGGGAGAAGATCGAAGCCAGGAATAATCTCGACAGCCTCATCTACAACGTGGAGAAGACGCTCAATGAAAATAAATCTAAAGTACCTGAAGAGGAGGTAAAAAAAGTTGAAGAGGCAATTGCCAGTGCGAAGGAGACTTTGAATGGAGATGATGAAGCAAAACTGAAGGGAGCTTCAGAAGATCTTCTCA
>CAZPLX010000003.1:0-19453 GCA_964587345.1 uncultured bacterium | reverse complement strand
AGTATACAGGGTCTGAGGGTTCCATGGAAATTATGTAAAGAATTTGAGCACTCGTGAGTGGTATCCTTCCTCCCTGCTCACAATTCGATCAAAGATTTTCTGTCCCTTCACAAAACCCTCCCTGGAGCAGTTCTCGCTAAGATTTTTCAAAAAATCTGCAAAAGCGCTCCATTCGTAGGCCAGTCCTCCCATCTCTTCGATGAAACCCCCTCGGTCCAGCGAGGGAATGGTACGGGAAGCGAGGACAAGAAATTTCTTGTAAATATTTCTGAAGAAGCCCCCTCCCGTTCCCCTCTTCTCAATAACCTGGTACGCAAAGCGGGCGACAAAATCCGGGGTCTGGCTCCTGGTATACCAGGAGGGCATTTCCTGCGAAGCTTTTATCATGCCGCTCAATCCCATCATGGGATTCCGGGAAAAGATCATTTTCCGTGAACAGGAGACGATCGAATCAACGAAGCCCTCCTCCCCCGGCAAAAGAGGAGTCCCCGTCACAACTGCCATGCAATTTCCCATGGGGAATGGAGGTATCTTTGATTCCCTTGCACTCTTGAGACCATCAATCGATATCTCCATGATCTCCGGGAATTCTGAATCTGAGAGGAGCACACTCTCATCGTTGTAACCTGCAAGGACCACCCTGTGCCCTGAAAAATGAGTGGTGCTCCCGAAATATTCGAGATGACGAATATCGGTGTTGATGAGAACGGGTAGCCCTCCATCGATCATCTTCTTGCACTTTTTCCACGAACGGTCCCCGTCATCGTCTATCTGTTCCACATAATCAAGCCCCAGCCGCCTGGCGAGAATCTCTTCGAGATCAAGAGACCTCCCGTGGATCGCGATATAGGGGGGGACCTCCTGGCGGGGGACATAAATGAAGCTTACGCCCTCCCCGAGGCCGAAAATAGTTTCTTCTTGAATCTCCTTCCCAAGAAAAGTGATGATATTCCTCATTGCTGAAGAACCACAATGAATTCCCGGCCTGTGCAAAAAACCCTTCACCTCCATGAAATCCTCCTCGAGGTTTAATCTCTCAACTACAGGGCGCCTCGACTGGTGTCTGGAAAAATTATACAATCCAGAACAATTAGATTAAACCGTTGATACGATTTTACGGAGAGAGGAATGGAGAAGGAAGAAAAAGTTTCCGGCATTCTCGATATTCTCGATGATGCGAGAGGAACTCTGGTCAAAATTGTTGCTACCGTCTTCATTTTCTCCATTCTCGCCTTTTTCTTTTCTGACCGCATCCTTATTCTTCTCCTCCATCTTCTCAAATTAGAACCTGTTTCCTATGCTCCTCAGGAAGCGATACTCTCTGTCCTCAAACTCTCTCTCTACACAGGAGTCATCCTCTCATTCCCTGTAGCATCGATTCTTCTTCTCCATTTCATCGTAAAAAAGGTTCACCCTCAATCGATGAAAAAAGTGCCCCTCTTTGTGGCAGCCTCCCTCATTCTTTTTGCGGGAGGGGTATCTCTGGCCTATTTCCTGCTCCTCCCCGCAGGGATAAAATTTCTCCTCTCCTTCGCAACAGCTGAAATAAACCCGGGGATATCCATCGGCCGATACGTGGACTTCTGTTCTTTTTTCCTTATCGCGACGGGGATTGCACACCAGGCCCCTCTCATTTCTTACATCCTCGCAAAGGCAGGTATCATCACTCCCGCGTTTTTCAAAGGGAAAACAAAATACGCGATTCTCATTTGCTTCGTCATCGCGGCTCTTATCACACCCACACCCGACATCTACAATATGACTCTCATGGCGATCCCTCTTCTCTTCCTCTATTTTGCATCTCTTGCAGTTGTAAAGTGGGCGTCATGAATTTCCCCCTTTTCCCTATGAAAAACTTCTCAAAATCATTAAAATTGCCATAATGCCGGAAAAAGAGGTAAAAAAAATCCTGGGCCCCGCAAGGATACTTGCTCTCGGCTACCTTGCTATCATCTTCGTGGGAACGATTCTTTTGTCCCTTCCCCAATCTTCAAGCGCCGGAAGAGGCATTCCCCTGATTGATGCTCTCTTCACGGCCACCTCCGCGGTGTGCGTAACGGGACTTATCACAAAGAACACAGCTCTCGCCTTTTCCCTCTTCGGAAAGAGTGTGATTCTGACATTGATCCAGATCGGGGGTTTGGGGTATATGACCTTTTCCACGATCATATCGCTCCTCATAGGAAAGCGCCTCTCCCTTCGTGACCGCCTCATCATGGCTGAGGCGTACAACGTCCTCTCTCTTTCCGGTCTTGTTAAATTTACGAAAACAATATTCAAAATTACCTTTGCAATGGAGTTTATCGGTGCCTTCGTCCTCTTTTCGCGCTGGCTTCCCCAGATGACTGCGCGAAATGCATTTTTTCACGCTGTATTCCAATCCGTGTCCGCCTTCAACAATGCGGGATTTTCCTCCTTTTCAGGGAACCTTTTCGCATATGGAGGCGATGCGACTGTTAACTTTACGATCATGACCCTTATCATCATGGGAGGAATAGGCTATATCGTCATCAGCGATACCTACCGCTTTTTCACCGGACAGGTGGCAAACCTCTCCTTTCACTCAAAAATGGTCTACTCGATGACCCTCATCCTCATCGTAGGAGGAACCCTTATTTTTTACTCCCTCGAGTCGAGCAACCCTGGATCGATAGGAAATATGTCTTTCCCCCAAAAGGTTCTCACATCCCTCTTCCAATCGGTCACAACCAGGACCGCCGGGTTCAACACCATTGACATATCGGCTCTCAGGCAGCCCACCCTATTCCTCTTCATCCTGCTTATGTTCATCGGGGCTTCTCCAGGGGGAACAGGAGGGGGAATAAAAACAACGACTTTCTTTGTCATGTTGTCCGCACTCTGGTGCACAATGAGAGGTCAGAGGGACGCGACAGCATTCAGGAAAAGAATTCCTGAAGAATCGGTGGGAAAATCCTTTTTCATCGCCATGTCGGGAGCAATCTTTATCGCAATCGTCACCATCCTGGTACTCGGTTTCGAGAGCGGTCCTCTATTGCGCTGTCTCTTCGAAAGTGTCTCTGCCTTCGGAACCGTCGGCCTCTCAACGGGTAATGGTGGAAATCTCTCTTTCGTGGCAACCTACGGCCCGGCCGGGAAAATCTTGATCACTTCCTTGATGTACATAGGGAGAGTGGGCCCTCTCACTATCGGGGCGGCATTTATTTACAAAGGAAGAGTAACGATGTATAAATATCCAGAAGGTAAGGTACTTGTGGGGTAAGAGATGAAACAGTTTGCAGTGATCGGTCTGGGCAGATTCGGATGCAGTGTCGCGGAAACCCTCATATCTAAGGGTGTCCAGGTCCTTGCGATTGACAAGGACGAAGAGAAGGTGCAGCATATCAGCGATATCGCAACCTATGCGGTGACTCTCGACGCAACAGATGAAAAAGCCCTCAAATCGATCGGCATCCAGAACGTTGATACAGTTGTTGTGAGCATAGGTGAGGATATCGAGGCAAGCGTCCTCGTTGTCATGTTGCTCAAAGAACTGGGACTCAAAGAGATTGTCGCAAAGTCGATCACCGACCTTCACGGCCGGATTCTTGTGAACCTGGGGGTTACCAAGGTCATCTTTCCTGAAAGGGAAATGGCCAAGCGACTTGCCAGCTCTCTCGTCATGCCCACGATCATGGACTTCATCCAGCTTTCTGAAGAGTACAGCATCGCCGAGATCCCCTCTCCCAAGGAATTTGGAGGAAAGACCTTGAAAGAGTTGGGAATAAGGGCCCGTTACAACATGAACGTTCTCGCTATCAAGAGGAAAGTCCCCACCATGGAAGAGGGAGGGGCAACCGCCTTCACGGAGGAGACCGTTGTCTCGCCCACTGCGGATGACAAAATCGAGGCGGGAGACATTCTTGTGGTCCTGGGTGAGAATTCAAAATTCCACAAACTGTCGAAACTGTTGTAAAAAGGATGAGATTATATGGGTGAGTCAATTGTGGAAACCCTGATCGAACTGGGGAAGTTTTATTTCGTAAACAAAAAGTACAATGAAGCTCTCGAACAGTTCGAGAAGGCTCTCTCGATAGAGTCTGAAAACGAGGAAATTTTACTTAATATTGCCCTCATACACGAAGTGAACAACGAAACGGAAAAAGCAAAAGAGATCTACCAGACAATTCTCAAGATCAATTCAGAAAACGCCCCGGCCAGGGAAAAGCTGAACAAGCTTTCAGGCCTATAAAATTAAAATCTAGTTCAAAGTTCCTAGTTCAGTGTTCAGAGATTTTCTCGAAACCCTAAACGCGAAACACGAAACAACAATCTATTAAATATATGTTGTTCGTCGGACATCGGACGTAGGACGTCGGACATAATCATTTCCTGGATTTTCTCCTTTCCTTGTATTTATTCACGATTTTCAAGGCACACATGTAGGCAATCGCGGACACAACGAAAGACACGAGAAGATTCCCTGTAAGGTAGATAAGAGTCGCCCTTGAAAAGGAGTGCCACTTGTCCCCTGTCTCCCACATGAGGAGAACCTTTTTCGCATCTCCCCGGAACATGAAGGCACCCACCGAGGCACTCACTGACCAGAAAAAGGGAGTCGTAAATGGATTCATGATAAGGGAACCCGTGACCGCTGACGCCCTGTTGATTCTGAAAAGAGATGCCAGGATGTAGGAGAGGGGAATTGCAATGCCGAATGTAGGAAAAACTCCGAGGAAAACGCCGAGAGAAAAGCCTGAAGCAACTTTCACGGGGGAATCGTTCACCCGCACAAGACGGAGGACAATGTAATGAATGTACCTTCCGATCTTCTCCTTCAGACTGTTTCCCCGCACGGGAAGAAATCTCCTTGGGGGTGAGATGTGGCACATCACCCCATCAATTTCGGAATTATATCATCCGGGAGTGACCTCTGCCCGTGAGAGATCTGGCCGAGAAAAAGGTCGCCATATACGCGTCTTATTTCGGAAGGGTTATAGGAAGCGGCGTATCCTGGATCCTTATCCACAGCGTTCAGGAGTATGCCCGCAACTTTTACCTTTTGCCCCTTGAGGAACTGGACGTTGAGAGCAATGTGGTTGAGGACCCCCAGTCTGTTGGGAACAACGATAATCACTTTCATGGAGAGATCCCGGGCAAGATCCATGAAAGTGTATCCATCAATGATCTCCACGAGGATGCCTCCGGCTCCCTCCGCAAGAATTATCTCTTTTTCAAGAAGGAGTTTTCCGACTCTTCGCCGAATCTCACCCGCCTCGGGGACCTTTCCCGACATTCTTGCCGCAATGTTAGGGCTTAAAGGCTCTTCGAAGGTGTAGAAACAGATATCCTCGAGAGAGACACGGGAGTCCCCGAGGAGATTGAGATAGGTCCTTCCGTCGCTGTAGTCAGACTCCCCTCCACGAAAAGGAGCACACCCGCTCTCTACGGGTTTTAAAGGAAAGGCATCATACCCTGCCTCGAGAAATCCCTGAAGAAGAAGAGACCCCGCATAAGTTTTTCCCACTCCCGTATCTGTCCCCGTAACGAGGAATGCGTCTCCCATCAGAGTTCCCCGAGGACCTCGTCAATGGCAGAAAATGTTACGTCACAGAGAAAATTGACCTCCTCTTCCGTGACTGTGAGAGGGGGCATGAGAACGATTGTATCTCCCAGAGGCCTGATGATGAGACCCCCCTCTCTTGCCCGGCTGATGATCCTCTGTCCCACTTTCCATTGAGGCGGAAAGCTCTCTTTCGTGGAAAGATCGGCAACGAGCTCAATTCCCACCATGAGCCCTTTCTGCCTGATTTCCCCCACATGGTTTTTTCCTTCGAGTTCTCTCAGTCGTCTTTCCAACTCCCGGGAAACGCGGGCAACATGGTCGAGAATATTTTCAGTCTCAAATAGTGTGAGAGTCGCCTCTCCCGCGGCACAGCCGAGAGGGTTGGCCGTGTAAGAATGGCCATGAAAAAATGTTTTGAACTCCTCGTACTTCCCGAGGAACCCTTCGTAGACCTCTTCTGTTGTGAGAGTAACCGCCAGAGGAAGGTATCCTCCTGTTATCCCTTTTGAGAGAGCCATAATATCAGGTGTAACCTCTTCATGTTCCACCGCAAACATCTTCCCGGTCCGGCCAAAACCCGTGGCCACCTCATCCACAACGAGAAGTACCCCCGCCTCTCTTACAGCATCTTCAACCCTTGAAAGGAACCCTTCCGGCTGAACGATCATTCCTGCCGCTCCCTGCACAAGAGGTTCCATTACGACCGCCCCAATCTCGTCCTTCCCCTCGAAGAGACGCTCCCGCAAAACATCCGCGCAATGAAGAGAACACATTTTCCTCGTAAGCCCGTAGGGGCACCGGTAGCAGTAGGGAGCAGGAACTTTCACAGTATCAAAGAGAAGGGGGGAGAAAATGTGATGAAATAAGTCTATTCCCCCCGCGCTCACGCTCCCAATGGTATCTCCGTGATACGCACCTGTGAGGGTAAGGAATTTCCCCTTCTTGTGTGCCGACCCTCCTTCCCTCTGCCTTGCGAACTGGAATGCCATTTTAAGGGCGATTTCCATTGCCGTTGAACCGTTGTCGGAAAAGAAGATCCGGTGAAGATGCTCCGGGACAGCTGACATGAGTTTTCTGGCGAATGTGAGTGCCGGAACATGAGAGAGACCCAGGAAGGTGGAATGGCCGATCCGGTCCACCTGCCTCTTCACTGCCTCATCGATCTCCCTTCTTCTGTGTCCGAAGAGGTTCACCCAGAGAGAGGAAACCCCATCGAAGTAGCGTTTCCCCTCCACATCGATAAGATAGTGGCCCTCTCCCCTCTCGATTATGATCGGGGCCTCTTTCACCCAGTCCGCCATCTGTGTGAAAGGGTGCCAGATAAATTCTCTGTCGATCTCAATTAATTTTTCCCTGTCCATTTCACTCCCTATCATCAAGACAATATCTCAGATCCTGAATATAATTTTTTTTCTGTTCACAACTCTTGAATGAGTTTCCCTATCCTTTCAGCACAGGCGATGATCTGTGTCTCCTCGTGGGCGGAACTGACTGTCACCCTCAAACGGGCAGTCCCCTCGGGAACCGTGGGGGGCCTGACCCCGTAAACGTAGAATCCTTCTGAAAAGAGCTTTTTTGATATCTCCTGGGTTGCCCTGTCGGGGCCGACGATCACAGGTATAATCGGGGTCTCGGACATAACGGGGACTCCTTTCTTAACCAGGGTGGAAACGAAGAGTTTCACATTTTTCCTCAACCTCTCCACATATTCAGGTTCACTATCGAGAATTTCGAGAGATCTCAGAGTGAGTGCGGCAATAATAGGGGGGATCCCCGTGTTAAAAATGAAGGGCCTGCACCGGTTGATAAAGTAGTCTCTTATCGTCTCCGAGCAACATATAAACGCTCCGTATGTCCCCAGGGCTTTCGAAAAAGTTCCCATGTGGATGTCAACACCCTCACTCAGGGAGTAGTAAGATGCCGTTCCCCTTCCCCCTTTTCCAATCACCCCCGTCGCATGGGCATCATCAATCACGAGGATGGCGCCAAAGCTGTTTCGGAGACGAACGAGGTCCGGGAGAGGAGCAATGTCCCCATCCATACTGAAGACACCGTCGGTCACAATAATTTTTCTTGAAGAGCTGTTCTCTTTCAACAACTCTTCCAGGTGACACGTATCTCTGTGGCGATAGACTTTCACCCTTGCTCTTGAAAGCCTGCATCCATCGATAATAGACGCGTGGTTCAATTCATCGGAAAATACCGTTGTATCGTCAGAACCAAGGGTCGAGATAATACCGAGGTTCGCCATGTAGCCACATGAGAAGACAAGAGCACTTTCGGTCCCCTTGAATGAGGCAATCTCCCTTTCCAGGTCACTGTGAATCTTCATGTTTCCGCAGATGAGCCTGGACGCTCCCGCTCCAACACCCCACTTCCTTCCCCCCTCTTTCAGGGCATCGACGAGCCATCCGGATGAAGCAAACCCGAGGTAGTCATTTGAACTGAAATTGAGGTACTCTTTCCCATCGATGACTACCCGGGGTCCTGAGGGAGAAGTGAGGTCACGGAGCTGGCGGTACCTTCCTTTTTCTTTGATCTCCGCGAGTTCCCGCGAAAGTTCCCTTTCCAGTTCACTCGCCAAGATCTTCCCCCCCCATTCCCGACAGTTCCAGATCTTTAAGCATCTGCAGGTCCTCTTTGCTCGATCTCCCTCGGGTTGTGAGATAGCTCCCCAGCATCGTCCCCGTTGCCCCTGCGAAAAAAATGAGGCTCTGGAGACCTCTCAGATTCACCTCTCTCCCCCCACAGACGATAATTTCCTTACCGGGATTTACGAGGCGCATCATAGCGATGATCTT
The DNA here is from genome assembly GCA_964587345.1 of uncultured bacterium. Lineage (GTDB taxonomy): Bacteria > Desulfobacterota > Deferrimicrobia > J040 > J040 > CAZPLX01. The sequence goes on along the minus strand of CAZPLX010000003.1, from coordinate 11,128 downwards.
TATGCATACAAGAGGGGTAAGTTCCCTGTTTTTTGCAAGAGGTGTCCCCACAATGGGATTCAAAAAATTAAGAGGGATCGAATCCACGTCCAGTTCCCTCAGGGTCAGTGCAAGGTCGACCCTGTCCAGATCCGATTCACCAAGACCAAAAATCCCTCCACTGCAGACCCACATTCCACTCTTTTTCGCTTCCCGTACCGTAGCAACGTCTTCCTCATAAGAGTGGGTGGTGCAGACGGAGGAAAAGAAAGCGCGGGAAGTTTCGAGGTTGTGATGAAAACTGTGGAGTCCCCTGGACTTGAAGTAGCTGATGGTATCCTCCCCCACATTCCCGACGCTCACACATGTCTGAAGTCCCAGATCCCTTCCAATTTTTTCGATTGCATCCCCCACGTTTTCTATCTCTCTCTTGTTTACAAGCCCCAATCCAGAGGTCACAATTGAGAACTCCCGCGCTCCAGAGTCCCTGGCTGCACGTGCCTTTTCCACGATAAGATCCGTTTCAATGAGAGGATATGCGTCGATATTCGCAGAAGAAATTGAAGATTGAGCACAGAAGGAGCAGTTTTCCGAGCAGAGACCCGACTTTGCGTTCACGATGGAGCATAGGCGCACTCTCTCTCCCTTGAATCTTTTCCGAACCCTCCACGAAACGCCGAGGAGATCTGGAATCCAGTCTCTCTCCAGCTGTAGTACCCTGTTCCCCTCCTCCCCATCAATTCCTCTCCCAGACAGGCCTTTTTCTTCTATCCCTTCCAGAAATGTCCTCATCTCCCCTCCATAGGGCGGGATTTCGCCAACGGTTACAAAGTGAGTGACTCTCCTATATAATCTTGCATATATAGTGAAAAGTATAACTCATTGTCAACCCAATTTCCCCGTTGGGTTGACGGTTGAGGAGAAGGAAGGTTCCATGGACCTCTCGCTGAAAAAACAGAAAAAGCACATAGTCTCCCAGATGTTGAAGGCTATTTCCCGTTACTCCCTCATCGAGGAAAACGACAGGGTTCTCGTCGCGCTCTCCGGGGGAAAAGATTCCTCCCTCCTCCTCTATATGCTCAAAGACTTTTCCTCCTGGTATAAAAACCCCTTTGCCCTTTCCGCCTTAAATATCAAAACCGACTTGACCTGCGGAGGATGTGGAAGAGAAGAAACGATGAGAGAATTTGTCTCTTCCATGCATGTCCCCTTTAAGGTAAAGAGGATCCGGATCCGCGACTCACTGAGGGAGGGACAGGGGCCAAACTGTTTTCTCTGCTCCTGGAACAGGAGGAAAGCGATATTCACCCATGCTGCAGAGGGAGGATTTACGAAGGTCGCCTTCGGCCATCACATGGATGACTTTGCGGAAACAGCTTTGTTGAACCTCTTCTACAGCGGTGAATTCGCCTCTATGGCCCCCCGCCAGTCGATGTTCGAAGATACTTTTTCCATTATCAGGCCTTTCATGTTCATTCCCGAGAAAAAGATTTTTTCCATGGCACTTAAACTCTCCCTCTCCTTTTCCCCCTGCCGCTGTCCCTACGGAGAAAGATCAAAGAGAAAATGGATCAAGGATCTATTGCGGGATGCCGAAAGGGAAACAAAAGAGATCAAAGGAAATATTTTCCGGGGTGCCCTCGAAAAAATGTCCCTCATGGAAGGGGGATTCACCCCAAAGAATCGTCCTAATAATAAAATCATCACTACTTGATGAAAGCGCTATAAAAAGGAGCTGAATCGCCAATCATGGGAGAGAAAATTTACAGGAATCTCCTTATCTTTGACTTTGATGGGACTCTCGTCGATTCAAAATATGATCTTGCAAATTCCCTGAATTTCGCTCTCAGGCAGCTCGGGAAAGATTCTCTTCCCTACCCCTACATCTTTTCTCAGGTGGGAAACGGGGCCACAAGCCTCTTGAGGGAGGCAGTGGGGATGGATGGGGACTCCCGATTTGAGGAGGGGGTTCAGATCTTTCTCGAACACTATGAGGAGCATCTTCTTGACACGACCAAACCCTACGAAGGAGTGTGTGAAACCCTGAAGGATGAGAGTGATCATTTTACTTATGCTCTCCTCACGAACAAACCGCTCTACCTGACTGAAATAATTATGGAACCCTTCGACCTCTCATCTCACTTTTCTCTCATCCTGGGGGGGGACAGTTCGGTGAAGAAAAAACCAGACCCCTCGGGAGTGTTCAAAATTCTCGATGATACGGGTTTTCCTAAAGAGAGTGCCTTGATCATCGGTGACTCCATCAACGATGTGCTGGCAGGGCAAAGGGCCGGAATCGAAGTTGTAGGAGCCCGGTATGGGATCGGCCCCCATGACTTTGTGTCGCACCCTCCCAACTACTGTATCGATACCTTTCCTGAGCTTTTCGACCTGGTCTTTCCTCGATAATATGGGGTGGATGACCGAACAGGGAATGAAAAGGGCACGGCCCTACCTGATTTGGGGAGCAGTAACCCTTGCCATAAAAGCTATCTCCCCCTCTTTCTCGAAAATAGGGGGAAACCTTCCCTCCCTCTTCACCGGAATTCTTCTCCTCTACGGCCCCCTGATCTACTACTGGATGAGAGGAGAAAAGATCCTCTTTCTGAAGGTTAAATCAGTGGGAAAATCTCTTCTCTTTTTCACGGGAATGCTCTTTGTATCCGCCTTTGCCTATTTCCTTTTTTTGACCTTGACGAAAGGAGCACCCGGGGCAGAGAAAATTTCCCTCCTCTTTACCGGAAAATCTTTCCGTTTCTGGTTTTCTTCACTTCTCGTCACCTCTCTGCCGGAAGAGTTCTTCTTCAGAGGTTTCCTCTTCGACGCCGTAGAAGGTGGGGCACCAAAAAAAATAGTTATTACCTCGCTTCTCTTCTGTGTGACCCACGTGGTGGTCTCTTTCTCGCCTCTGCGGCTCCTGACCTTCATCCCCGGAATCGCACTTGCGTATCTCAGGGATAGGACTTCCGAAATCTACTCCCCCATCCTTCTCCACACCTTTTTCAATATAATCTACTGGGCCCTTTGACCCTGAAATGACATCAGCCGCCAAGATCCTAATTGAGTGCTTCTATTCCCGGTAATTTTTTCCCTTCGAGCAGTTCGAGGAAAGCACCTCCCCCTGTAGACACATAGGACATCCTCTCGAACATTCCCGTACGGTGGAGAGCAGTATCAGTATCTCCTCCTCCCACGATGGTAAGTCCGTGACATGCCGCAAGATCATCTATGAGAGCATATGTCCCCCGGGAAAACTCATCGATCTCGAAAGCTCCCATGGGGCCGTTCCAGACCACCGTCTTTGCATTCCGAATCGCTTCGCGAAACAGGAGCCTCGTCGCCGGACCCGTATCAAGCGCCATGTATCCCGGGGGGATCTCCTCTGCCGGGGTGATGAGGGTGAGGCTTCCCCTTTTCAACTCCGGAGCAACAACAACATCCACGGGGAGGTAGAGTATGACTTTTCTCCTTCCCACCTCCCTGAGTACGCTCCGGGCAACGCCTACCATCTCCTCCTCGTACAGAGAGGTTCCCACCTCTTTTCCCTGGGCCACGAAGAAGGTGTTTGCCATTGCACCGCCGATGATGATCTTGTCCACCTTTTTCACCACGTTTCTGATCGCCTCGATCTTCCCCGACACTTTCGCGCCTCCGAAGATCGCCACAAGCGGCCTCACAGGTTCCTTGAGGGCTCTCTTAAAATAGTCGATCTCCTTCTCCATCAGGAAACCAGCCGCCTTTTCCTCGAAAAAGGTCGCCACCGCACTGTTGGACGCATGTGCCCTGTGGGCAGTCCCAAAAGCATCGTTCACGAAGACATCTCCGTATTCAGCCAGTTTCTTCCCAAATTCCCTGTCATTTTTCTCTTCCCCGGGATAAAAACGGAGATTCTCCAGAAGAAGGATCTCCCCTGCCCTAAGTGAGAGGACCGCTTTTTTTATCTCTTTTCCTATCACCCCGCCTGGAAACTTTACCTTTTTGCCCAAAACCCGTCCAAGCCTCCGGGAAAGGGGGGCAAGGCTGAGCTCCTCCCTCCATTTTCCTTTTGGCCTTCCAAGGTGGGACATGACAACGAGGGGGCACCCCTTCTCACCCAGATACTTCAGAGTGGGAATCGCGGCCCGGATTCTCGTTTCATCGCTGATTCTTCCCTTCCCGTCTAAAGGAACGTTAAAGTCGACCCGCACAAGCACCCTCTTCCCCCCCACATCAAGATCTGAAAGTTTCCTGATAGCCATTGTTCCTCCTTCATGGAGTGGAGGAGAAATCGAATCATCTCTCCTCAGTTCCCTGGCGGTTTTTCCTCTCCCCCTTTTCCCCAACCGGGAGGAGGGGTCTTAAAATCGTGAGAGGGGATCTTCATGATCGCCAGAGGGAGTGAATCTTCTTCCACTTTTTTCCACGGCCCCTTGTACGATGCACTTGTGTACCACAATTGATCCAGATAATAGTACCACCAGCCCCCAAAGAAAAAAATATCATATCGCGATTCGGGGGCATAATAGACAGCCGCATCCCTTATCAGAACAAGGCGGGGAGGTTTATCCACATGGATGTACCTTTCATCGACCCCATTACGTCCTCCGCCACCTATTCTCTGGACAGAACAGGACGCAAGGATTAAGAGAAGCGCTACACACACTATGAATCCGAATCGGTTGCACATGATTTGAATTCGCCGGGAAAACCCCCTTATATCAAAAGCGTCCTCCTCCGCCCAAGGTCGATATTTTCCTCGCAAATATTTATTGTATAATCTTTCTCGTACAGGTTACATCATATATCTGCATGGAAAGCCCATCCTTACGCGATGACCTGGAAAGAGGAATTAATGGACGCAGGTGAAGCAAAAAAAAAGGCCCGGGAACTGCGCGAGAAAATCAGGCACCATAACTACCGGTACTATACTCTCGAGGATCCAGAGATATCAGACAGGGAGTACGACCTTCTTCTCAAAGAACTCATGGACATGGAAAAGGAATTTCCTTTTCTCACAACTGAAGACTCACCCACCAGGAGGGTGGGAGCCCCACCTTCCGAAGAATTTCTAAAGTCTCCCCACTCGCTCCCCATGCTCAGCCTCCAGAATGCATTTACGGAGAAAGAGATCTTTGAATTTGAAAAGCGTGTGAGGAAAATTATCGGAGAGGAGGATATCGAGTACACGGGGGAGATAAAGATGGACGGTGTGGCAATAGAACTGGCCTACCGTCACGGAATAATGGAGAAAGCCCTGACGAGAGGAGATGGGTTTACAGGCGAGGATGTCACAATAAACGTGAGGACCATACACACTCTGCCCCTCCAGTTACATCTGCCCCCGACTCTCCCCACCCCTGAACTTCTCGAGGTGCGCGGAGAGATCTACATCGACAAAGAGGATTTCAAGGAGCAAAACAGAAAACGGGGAAGGGAGGGGCTCCCCCTGTTTGCCAATCCCCGTAATTTCGCCTCAGGGTCTCTGAGGCAGCTTGATCCATCGATCACCGCGAAAAGACCGCTCAAAGCATGCTGCTACGGCGTCGGGTTGGTGAAAGGGTTGACCCTTACAAGCCAGGCGAACATTCTCGCTACCCTGGAGGAAATGGGGCTTCCCGTAAACAGCCTCTGGAAAGTTTGCCCCGATCTCAATGAGGGGATTGAATTTTTCAGAAATGTGGAGAGAATGAGAAAATCCCTCCCCTACGAAACAGACGGCATAGTCCTCAAGGTAAACTCACTTGCCAAACAGGAGATTCTGGGAACAATAGCGAGAAGCCCCCGTTATGCAATCGCTTTGAAATTTTCCCCTACCCAGACGACAACTCTTTTAGAAGATATCATCGTACAGGTGGGGCGAACGGGGACCCTCACTCCCGTTGCTCTTCTCCAACCGGTTCACATCTCCGGAGTGACGGTAAAGAGGGCCACACTCCACAACATGGACGAAATTGAACGAAAGGATATTCGGATCGGGGACCGGGTGGTCATACAGAGAGCGGGGGATGTGATACCTGAGGTGGTAAAAGCGATTCCTCCCATGAGAAACGGCACTGAAAGGATCTTCACTATGCCCTCTACATGCCCTTCATGCGGTTCGCCCGTTATCAGGGATCTGGAGGGTTCTGCCCACAGGTGTTCCGGTGAATATTGCACGGCCCGTCTTATTGAATCCCTCACACACTTCGTGTCAAGGAAAGCGTTTGATATTGAAGGGCTCGGAGAGAGCACGATCCACCTCCTCATTGAAAAGGGCCTTATTCGCCACAGCGCGGATATTTTCACACTCAAAGAAGAGGAGTTGAAAAAGCTGCCCGGTTTCGGAGAGAAATCCGCAAAGAACATCGTAGCCGCCATTAATAAGAGACGAAAACCCAGCCTCTCGAGGTTTATTTACGCCCTGGGAATACGCCACGTGGGAGAGCATCTTTCTCGGGTCCTTGCGAAGCACTACGGGTCGATTGAAGCGATCATGAAGGCAACGTCAGATGAACTCCGGAATATACGGGAGATTGGCCCCGAGGGAGCAGAGAGTATCTCCTCATATTTTCACTCTGATGGGGGGAAGAAGAGTATTGAAGATCTCCTGGCGGAAGGAATCACATTTTCTGATGAAAGGGAAAAAAGAGGAGTCCTGGAAGAAAAAACATTGCTCTTCACCGGCACGCTTTCCATAGCGAGAAAAAGGGCCCATGAAATGGTGAGAGAGGCTGGAGGAGATGTCGCATCATCCCTCTCCCGGAAGGTGGACTTTCTCGTCACAGGTGTGGGTCCCGGGAAAAAACGTCGTCAGGCGGAAAGGTTGGGGATTCCCCTGTTAACAGAAGAAGAGTTCCATGACCTCATCGGGAAAAAATAAGCACCAGGGGTGCCTCGAGGCCCACGTCATCGTCTCCGGGAACGTTCAGGGAGTCTGGTTCCGGGCATCTACACGGGAGTCCGCATTAAACGCCGGGGCAAGGGGGTACGTGCGAAATCTCACTGACAGGCGGGTGGAGGCTGTAATCCAGGGAACAGATGAAGCGGTGAGAAAAGTTATCGATTTCATGAGAGTGGGCCCGGAAGGGGCCCTTGTAATCAACATTGAACTATCCTATCGAGAAGTGGAAAAAGAATACGACACTTTTTTCATCGCCCGATAAGAGAGGATCTGGTAGTCAGGTGAAAAGGGCATCATATTATGAAAAAAGAGGCGGGAAGATCAGATGCCTCCTCTGTCCTCACTTCTGCACACTTACTGAGGGGAAAAAGGGGATTTGCGGGGTAAGGGAAGTAAGAAATGGTGAACTTCTCGCTCTCACGTACGGGAAAATTGCCGCCCTTGCAGTAGATCCCGTGGAGAAAAAACCGCTCTACCACTTCTTTCCCGGCCGGGACATCCTATCCATTGGATCCACGGGGTGCAACTTCCATTGCGCTTTTTGTCAGAACTGGCATCTTATTGAAGGGAAGGTACCCCTGAAAGTGATCACAATTGATGCCCTTGTGAGTGAGGCTCAAAGAACAGGCTCTGTGGGAATCGCGTATACCTACAATGAACCTCTCATCCAGTGGGAGTTCGTCTACGATTGTGCAAAAGCCGTCCATAATGCGGGTATGAAGAATGTCCTTGTCACGAACGGGTACATAAATCCCGAACCACTTGAAGAACTCCTTCCTTACATTGACGCTCTCAACATCGATCTGAAGTTCTTTGACGAGGAAAAGTACAGGAAGATCGCCGGGGGAAGCCTGGAAGTAGTGAAGAAGTCGATCGAGCTGGCGTCACGTACAAGTCACCTGGAAGTTACCACACTGATCGTGACGGGGAAAAATGATGGGGAAGATGAAATTTCCAGAATTGTCGATTTTATCGCAAGATTAGACCCCGGGATTCCATTCCATCTGTCGAGGTACTATCCGAACTACCGCTGCCACGCTCCGGAAACTCCCCACGCCGTAATGACCCGGGCCTATGAAATCGCAAAGAAAAGCCTCCACTACGTGTATCCAGGAAACATGCACATACCTGGAACATCTGACTCATCCTGTCCCTCCTGTGGGAATCTCCTCGTAAAGAGGCAGGGATACAGTGCGGCTATCCGTGGGCTCACGGGGGGAAAGTGCAGCAGTTGTGACAGGGAGGTCAATTTTTTCCATTGAAGAAGAGGGGAAGGTATTGAAAAAAAGAGGAAAAGCAATATATGGAAAGAAGATCATTCTTATTGTGTGGCTCTCTCTTCTCATAGCGATCCCTTCAATTCTTCCCTCCACTCACGCCTTTTCAGAGCAGGGACATCCACCTTTCTCTCCCCAAGTGAAGAGGGGAGAGAAAAATGGACACCTCCAGATAACCTCTTCAGATGGGGATAATAAGGGAGAAAAGGGGGAACCCTACACTGATATCAGGAGACGCTTTAGAATTCTTGAATTTTTATCCCTCGGCTCCCTCATGGTCCTTGCCTGCGCGCTTATCTGGTACCTTCTTACAATCAAAGGGAGATCCGAAGATGCGAGAAAAGTAACGGCGGAACGGTACCGCGTGAAAGAGCTCGACACGGAGAGTAGCGTCCAGGACCACATGGAGGAACTTTTGGCACGGGAGACAACCTTCTCACTTACCTCGGGGGGAGAAAGGTACCAGGGAAGAATCTGTGCGCTCGACCATTCAGGCGATATCTTCCAGTTAGACCAGCTTACTCCCCCGGGCCTGGAACAGAGTGCAGGTAGGGATGGGAAGGTAAAGATTGAGTACCTCTACGACGAGGTTCCCTACACCTTTATCGCCCTCATCGAAGAAAGGGAAGGGGAAAAGGGTGAGCCCCTCACTTTCAAAGTCTGGGGAATCATCAAGTATACCCAGAGGAGACACTCCTACCGGGTGAAACCCTCTCCCCTCGAACCTGTTGCCTGTGTGTTCTCCGGGAGGGAGGGAAAAGATAAAGGACTGGCTATCGATCTCTCCTCGGGAGGTGTTTCTGTGGTGACGGAAAAAATTTATCAAGAGGGAGATGAATTGAAATGCATTCTTTCTCTTCCAGGAGAAAAGAAGGCTCGCCTATCAGGCTCCGTCATCTACAGCCTTTCGCAAAGAGAGGAAGAAGGGGGAAAAAAGAGATGTCTCGGAATTACTTTCATTGCTCCTGGAATAGACGAAGAAAAGGCTCTCATGAAATATGTCACGCGAACCCGGAAGGGGTGAGCCACTCCCATGGATTTCCTCAGAAGAAGAGTTCATCCATCGATCTTTCAATCATTTTGAGGGCAATTTTCATTGAGTCGGTCTGGTAAAGGCCCTTTTTAATTTTTGAGGATATTTCAGCTACTTTTTTTTCCCTTATATCGGGAACTTTCTCTATTTCAACGAGGTATTTTTCCATTTTCATAAAAGAAGGTTCCATTTTTTACAACCACCTGTTTTTCTTAATATCATGAATGATTCGTTCTCTTATTTCACACACAAGAGCCATCTGCGTATCCTTCCAGGATGGCCATGAAAAACGCATACCCTTCCTATCGGCATCTTTCATTTTTACTTTAGCAACTTTCCCCCTCACCCGATAAAAAATCCTCCTTTGCAAATCATGAAATTCCCTGATACCCTTAATTCCTAACAGGGGGGTCCTCCATGGAAAAAAGACTCCTCATCGCCGATGATGAGGAACATATCCTCTCAATTCTTAAGGAAGTTTTTTCCTCTACACCCGTTCAAACCTACCTTGCCAGCTCCGGAGAGGAGGCCATAAAGAGAATAGAAGAAACACGCTTCGACGTGATACTCACCGATATGAAGATGCCCGGGGTAAGCGGGCTTGAAGTGCTGAAAAAGGCTTCGGATCTTCAGCCAGAGTGCGAAGTGATCCTTATGACCGGCTTTGGTACAGTGGAAACAGCCGTGAAAGCCATGAAACTTGGAGCATTCCACTACATTACGAAGCCCTTCAAGATCGATGACGTACGCTACCTCGTAAAAAAAGCTCTTGAACATTCGATGTTCAAGAAGGAAAACATCAACCTGAAAAGGCAGGTAAAAAAGAAGTACAGCTTCGATAATATTATTGGAACGTCCCCGGCAATGATGAAGGTCCTCTCTCTTGTAGAGAAAGTCGCCGATACCGATTCAACAATCCTGGTCCTCGGGAAATCGGGAACGGGAAAGGAAATGATCGCACGGGCAATCCATTACAACAGCTCCCGGGTAAATCATCTCCTCGTACCGGTAAACTGTGCCGCTATCCCCGAAGACCTCCTCGAAAGTGAGCTTTTCGGCCATGTTAAAGGCGCCTTTACTGGGGCAATCGCACCCCGCACGGGGAGATTCGAACTTGCGGATCACGGGACTATCTTTCTCGACGAAGTGGGGGAGATGAGTTCGGGCCTCCAGGCAAAGCTCTTAAGAGTTCTCCAGGAGAAAGAGTTTGAACCCGTGGGAAGCACGGAAACGGTGAAGATAGACGTGCGCGTAATCGCCGCGACGAACAAAGACCTCGAAGTGGAGGTGAATGAAAACCGCTTCAGGGAAGATCTTTTCTACCGGTTAAATGTAATTCCCATCAAGATTCCTCCTCTGAAGGAGCGTATAGAGGATATTCCTCTCCTTCTCAACTATTTCATCGAGAAGTACAACAAAAAAAGGGGAGGAGAAATTGAGAAGATTTCCGACAAAGCGATGGAGTGCCTTTCCCGCCACGACTGGGGGGGAAATGTGAGAGAACTCGAGAACCTGGTGGAGCGGATGGTGGTTCTCAAAGGACGGGGAATCGTCAAGGTGAGCGATCTTCCCGACACGATCACACAAGAAGCTATCTTGAAAAAGGGGCCCTCCTTCGCCGATTTTCCTGGTTTAAGAGGTTCCTCTCCCCACACCCTCAAAGAGTCCCTCGAGAAGCTCGAGGTGGACATGATTTCAAAGGCCCTGAAGTTTTCAGGGGGAAATAAAGAGAAGGCAGCCAAACTCCTTGGCATCAAAAGGACCACCCTCGTAGAGAAGATCAAGAGGAAAAACATCCCGGCCTGAACTTCTCCGATGTGTCAAGAAAACTTTTGTTACCGTCAATAATTTGACGTTCGCTGTAATTTTGACAGTAACTATCGGTAATCCACTTTCCCCCTTATTCAATATCTTCCTTTAATTTCAATAAGTTACGATTTTTAATTTTCTGGCACGCATCTTGATATACCTATCGCCACT
>CAZPLX010000002.1:5489-29384 GCA_964587345.1 uncultured bacterium | reverse complement strand
AGTTTTTCGGGGGATTTTATTCTCAAAAGCGGTCCCCGTCTGAAGGTGAAGTTTCGTCAGAAGGAAGGTTTTGTTTCCCTCGACCGGTTGGAAGTGGTAGATGGCAATGCCCGTGGGGAAGGGGAGTTCAGATGGGGAAAGGAGAAGGTGGCTTTTGCTTTTAAAGGGAACCTTCCTGGAAAGAGCTTAAGAAGATTGTTCGAAGAAAGAAGGGACTCTTCTGGTGGAATCAGGGGGGACATACGTCTTGATGCCGATAAGACAAAGTCAGAAGGTTTGAAAGTGAGAGGAAAGGTTGAGGGGAATAATCTCCATTTCCCCCTGAAAAGCGGTGTTCCCTTTGAAATCGAATCCCTTTCGATGAGAGGGGAGAAGGGGGGTTTACGGATCGATCCGGCAATTCTCATTCTTGATAAAAAAAGGATCGAACTGAGTGGGATGGTTGTTCCAGGGAAAGGGGGAATAAGGGTTGAACTGACCTCAACTACCGATAAAATTGACTGGAATGTTCTCGAGAAGCTACTTGGCGGGGAGGGAGAAAAAAAGGAGGAAAAGAAAGGGGGGACTTCCGGGAAAAAGGGGCCAGGACTTACGATTGAGGGGAAGCTCCAGGTGAAAGCGGGGGAGTTCACATACAGCAGATTTACCTTTCGACCCTTTCACGCGGAGGTCTCCTTCCGGGAAAACTTCCTGGGAGTGACCGTACAGGACGCTTCCCTCTGCGGGATTTCATCGAAGGGGACCTTTACTGCGGCAACTCTCACCAGGTCTCTCGATTTTCATCTTAGGGGGGACAAGGGGGATCTTGGTAAATCGTGGAACTGCATCGTCGGGGGAAAGGAGGTAATCACGGGATCCTTCGAGTTCAAAGGAGATATCAACGGGAAGGGAAAGGAGAAGAATATCTTCAAGGTGATGAAAGGGACGATCGATTTTTCCGCGAAGAATGGACGGATCTACGAGGGCGGGACCATCGCGAAAGTAATCTCACTCATAAATGTAACGGAAGTGTTCAGGGGGACCCTCCCCGATTTTATGGAAAAGGGGTTTGCCTATAAGGCCCTTATTATCAAGGGAGATATCGGGGGAGGGAAGTTTCACGTGACGGAGGCACACCTGAACGGGAAGACCCTCGAGATGGTGGGGGAAGGAAACATCGACCTGGTGGATCAGAAGATCGACATGGAGCTGCTCGTCTCCCCTCTTAAGACGGTGGATTCTGTGATAAAGGTGATCCCTCTGGTAAACTACATATTAGGCGGGAATCTCGTATCACTCCCTGTAAAGGTGAAGGGTGACCTGTCGAATCCCAAAGTTACCTTCCTCTCACCGGGCTCTGTGGGATCGGGCCTTCTGCGAACCATGGGGCGCGTACTCAAAGCCCCGGTGAAAGTCATTGAGCCGATCATTCCGTCAAAAAAAGAAAATCCCGGAAAATAGTTCATAATTAAGGAAACAGAAAGGGAGGTTCGTGTTTGGCGTTTTGGATAGATTTAGGAATCAGGAACTAGGACCTCGGAACTATTATTTTCTCCCAGCCATATTATCAAGAACACGGAAAAGGATAGATCGAATCTCCTCAAACCTCTGGGGACTCTCAAGCATCTCTTCCCTTTGCTGAGTGAAGGGGCCCTTAACGATTTCATCCTCGCAGTGGGAAATAAGCCTCTTTGCCGCCTCCTCGGTCGTCTCGAGATGGAACTGGAGTCCGAGCACACGATTATCAAAGAGAAAGGCCTGGTTTCGGCACCCTTCCGATTCGGCGATGTGAATCGCCCCTTTAGGAATGTCAAAGGTGTCACCGTGCCAGTGAAAGGGGGTGAAAGTGTGATTGGTTCCCCGGAAGAGAGGGGATTCTTTCCCTCTCTCATTGAGCGTTACCGGGAACCATCCGATCTCTTTGCACCTGTTTGGATACACCTCCGCGCCGAGGGCGTGGGCGATGAGCTGAGCGCCGAGGCAGATTCCCACGACTCTTTTCCCTTTCTCAATGGATTTCCCGATGAACTCTTTCTCAACAGGGAGCCAGGGGAATCTCTCCACATCCTCTGTTCCCATCGGTCCTCCCATCACGATGAGAAAGTCAAAATCATCCTGGTCAGGGAGATTCCCCTTCCTGAAGAAAAACGTCCCGGTTAGGGGAAATCCCCTTTTATCCGCCCACTCACCGATTTGCGCGGGCCCCTCGAAAGGCACATGTTGAAGGTAGTGAATGCGCACCTGCTTTCCTCCCCCCATATTTCTATTATATTATCCGAAAAACTCTTCTGCGATCCTGTAGATATCGAGATTTACGGTCTTCGTCTCAGCTACCGCTTTTTCGAGAGGAATGGCAATGATCCTGTCTCCGGAGAGGGCCGCCATATTCCCGAAATCTCCTTTTTTTACCATCTCCGCAGCGGAGATCCCGAACCGGGTTGCGAGGATCCTGTCGTAGGGAGTGGGGGAACCGCCTCTCTGGGTATGCCCCAGGACGACGAACCTCGTCTCGTATTCGGTTTTTCTCTCAATCTCCGAAGCGATAATCTGGGCTATCCCGCCGAGCCTCACATGTCCGAACTCGTCCACCCTTTTTTCGTAAGTAATCAGGTGCTCCTCCTCCCCCTGTTTTCCCCCGATCTTTGCTCCCTCCGCCACGACGACTATGGAAAACTTCTTCCCCCGGGAATGGCGTTTTACGAGGAGCTCACATACCTCGTCAAGGTCGATCGGTATCTCCGGGATCAGGATGATGTCTGCACCTCCCGCGAGGCCCGAATATGTGGCGATCCACCCCGTGTTTCTTCCCATCACTTCGATTACCATGATCCGGTTGTGGGATTCCGCAGTGGAATGGAGGCGGTCGATCGCTTCCGTGGCGATCGTTACCGCCGTGTTAAAGCCGAATGTAAAGTCTGTCCCCGAGAGGTCGTTATCAATCGTCTTTGGCACCCCTACGACATTGATCCCTTCTTTAAAGAGGGAGTTCGCCACCCCAAGGGTGTCTTCCCCCCCGATGGCGATTATCCCGTCGATATCCAGGCGGGAGAGGTTTTTCTTGATCTTCTCGAGTCCCCCCTCGTATTTCAGTGGATTTGTCCGGGATGTTCCCAGAATCGTTCCTCCCAGGTGAAGGAGCCCCGATACCATCCCCGGCAGGAGATCGATGTAGGAGAGCTCGACCAGGCCTTTCCACCCGTTTTTAAATCCCACAACTCTTGAGCCGAAGCTGTCTGATTTTCTCACAACGGCCCTGATAACCGCGTTTAAACCGGGGCAGTCGCCTCCCCCGGTCAGAACTCCTATCTTCATCGCAAACCCCCTTGCATGAAATGGTCTCTTGTACCATTAAACTATAGGATACGCCGCCGATCCCTTTTTTCACACTAATAGCCGTTTAGATTCCCTTTCTCGTTCGAGAGTTCCATCGTGGGGGGATTCAAAGCATATTATCGAGACATATATCCCCGGAAATAGTTTGGCGAGGAGGGGAAACTGTTGTGATATAACTGCATTTCTTATTAGGATAAGGTGGATATGGAGCATTTTAAAAGGTCTATGAGGAGAAGAGGGGAACACTATGGCTCTGCCTCTTAGAGAAAAATTAGGCAGGCACATTTTAAAGAGGGAGTTTCTCCGCTATCTTGGCCCCGGCTTTCTCGTGACCGTGGGGTTCATCGACCCGGGGAACTGGGCAACGAACATCGAAGGAGGGGCACGGTATAACTATGATCTCCTCTGGGTAATTACCCTCTCTACGCTCATGCTTATCCTTCTCCAGAGGATATCTGCGCGAATAGGGATAGTTACCGGGAAGTCCCTCGCTACGAACGTGAGGGAATATTTTTCTCCCTGGATCGCGAATGTTCTGGGGGTGACAATATTTTTTGCCTGTGTCGCCACCGATGTAGCCGAACTCTTAGGGGGAGCACTGGGCTTCCATCTCCTTTTGGGATTTCCTATCTGGCTCGGTGCGGTGTTGACGGTCATCCTGGAGATCTACGCGATTATCGGCCAGAGATACCACAATCTCGAGAGGATGATCATGGGTTTCCTGGGAATCATCGCCTTATGCTACGTAATAGAACTCTTTCTCGTGTCTCCCGACTATGCGTCGGCCTCATACGGCCTCTTCGTTCCAAGGCTGAGCGGAAAGACGATTTTTATCGCCATGGGGATGCTGGGCGCGGTAGTCATGCCTCACAACATCTACCTCCATTCAAACGTGATTCAGAGCCGGGACTGGTCAGGGAATGAGGAGAGGAAAAGGAAGCTCATACGGTTTCAGGATATTGACACGACGGTGGCCATGTTCATGGGATGGCTCGTGAACTCAGCCATGATCATCGTCGCTGCCGCTGTTTTTTTTAAACACAATGTGGTTGTGACGAGCATAGAACAGGCATCGGCGACGTTGAAACCCCTTGCGGGTTCTTTCGCCCAACTCCTTTTCGGAATAGCGCTTCTCTTCTCGGGGCTTGGTTCATCGGTCACATCCTCCATGGCAGAGGCCAACGTGATCACAGGGTACCTTGGAAAACCCGAGGATCCCCGAAGCCTTCTCTACCGGGTAGGTCTCATAGCAACGGCGTTCCCTGCTCTTCTCGTGATCATTCTCCATATTGATTCTTACAAAATACTGATCTTGAGCCAGGTTGCCCTGAGCATGCAGCTTCCTTTCACCATCATTCCCCTCGTGATCCTCGGGGCGAGCAGGAAAATCATGGGAGATTTTGCGAGTGGAAAATGTGAACTGCTCCTTGGATCCGTCGTATCAGCCATCATCATAGGCCTCAACATATTCCTGCTGATCGCGACCTTCAAGGGCATGTAAAATGGATAGGAGGGTACAGGTATGTACACACACGTGCTGATACCACTTGATGGGAGTGATGCCGACGGGACGATCATCGACCACATCGAGAAACTTGCGAAGGCCCATGGATCTTTCGTCCACCTCATAAGGGTAATTCATTCTCATACCAGGGATGCCTTGAGGCATGAAACGGAAGTCGCAACGACAAAATTGAATGCCCAGGTAGCGCGGTTCAAAGAGGCGGGAGTTTCTGCGGAGTGGATACTGGAATACGGGGAGCCTGAAAAGGTGATCCTCGATAAAGCGGAAGAGATCGGTGCGGACCTTATCGCCATGGCCACCCACGGTCACGGGTGGGTCATCGATATCCTTTTTGGAAGCGTCGCTCACAAGGTCCGCCACACGGTTTCAATTCCTGTCCTTATGATTAGGAAGAGATAAGAGAAGGGGGAGGGAGATGGACAGAGAACGAGAGAGTGTCATGGAGGCTATCGAGGCCCACGGGGGAATGGAAAACTGGAACCCGGTGAAGGAAATTAAGTTTAAGGTGCGCACAACGGGAGCCGCCCTTGCGTCCCGCCTGAGACCCTTCGGATTCGGCACCACGTTTGTCTCCCTCTCAGTAAGGTTCCCAAGGGTGACTATCGCATCTTTTCCCCGTAAGGGTTTGAGGGGTCTCTTCGAGAGGGAACGGGTGGCCATCGAAAGAGAAAACGGCACGGTGGTGAAAGAGAGGCTCGATCCGGGAAAACAGATGGGGTCCCTTCGAAGGAAACTTTACTGGGACGATCTCGATCTTCTCTTTTTCGGAGGTTTTGCTTTCTGGAACTATTTCAATCTCCCCTTCATCCTGGAAGGTTCCGGTTTTGTTCTCGAAGAGATGGCCTCAGAGGAGATCGAAGGGAAGATCCTTACGAGGCTGAACGTGATATTTCCTGAAGATATTCCCACCCACAGCAGGGAACAGGTTTTCTATTTCAATACAGAGGGTCTGCTGGTTCGCCACGATTACACGGCCCTTGTTTTTGGAAAATGGGCGCGGGCTGCCCACTATTCATCAGATTTTACTCTATCCGGGGGATTGGTATTTCCCACCAGACGTGTCGTGTATCCGAGGACGGAAGGGGGCCAGGTGATAAAGAGCGTGGTCCTGGTTCATCTGGAGATTTCAGATATTGAGGTGGTGAGGCTTTAAACCAGTTCACGGTTTTTCGTCGGACATCGGACGTCGGACATCGGACGTAGGACGTAGGACATGTAACAGTTCCTGTTTGATTTAAGACAAGGAAACTCAATCCGGGAAATTTTATCTTAATGAAAATAGCTTTATGGGAGGGGTTATGGGCAGTCATGGTTCTGAGGGGATTTACACACAGATCGTGGAGGGGGCCGGGGATGGAATTATCCTCGCAGACAGGGAGGGTAAGATTACCCTCTGGAACAGGGGATCTGAAAAAATATTCGGTTTTACAAAAGATGAGGCTCTCGGGCTGTCGCTTGATATCATAGTCCCTGAAAATCTGCGTGAACGTCACTGGGAAGGGTACTGGAAAACAATGGCAACAGGGGAGACCAGGTATGGTGATAGTCTCCTCGCAGTACCTGCATTGAACAAAAAGGGGGAGCGTCTCTCAATCGAATTTACCGTCGTTATGGTACTCGGGGAAGAGGGAAAGCCTGAAGGAGTTGCCGCGATCGTACGGGACGTGACGCAGCGCTGGTTGAAAGAGCGGGAACTCAAGAAGCGCCTCGCGGAGTACGAGGGGAAGTAGCTTAAAAGGGAGCCCATATCCATGAAATTATGTGGAGATATAATTCGATAATAGTCCCTTGTGAGTTCACGATTTAACTTTTCTTGATACTTTCTCCTGATAGACACATCTTATGAGCACTACAGGGAAGTTCAGGAAAGGATTACCCATGAAAAAGATGCTTTTTCTTGTCATACTTATCCTCTCTATTCTTATCTTCGCTTCCCAGGTTCCAGGAAAGGATCTCCTTGGTGAAAACGGGGAAAACATCAAAAAACTGGAGAAGGGAATGTCCCGAGATGAGGCTATATCCATAATGGGGCGGGGGAAAGAGGTGTATCAACAGGAGATAGATTTCGAGGGGCATCTCGCGGGCTATCAAGATATAGAGGTTACGAAGAAGGGAGGGTAACCGATGTGGGTCTTACTCCCATTGTGTTTAAAAAGGGAAAACTGATCGGCTTGGGTTGGAACCTGGCGAGAGAAAAAGAGGTGTTCAAGAACGTGGATGAACAGTATTACTGGATGTACTGGGGCGGCAGGTAGGATGAAAGGAGATTTAAGCAGGTCAAAAGCTTAGTGAAATCCCTATGGCGAAATATGTGTCCAATGTCGCAAGAATCAAATCCGTTATCCCAAGAGCATGTGAAGTCTTCTGACCGACAGGGTGCTTTTCCCTCCATCTATGGTATTCCAATAAAACGCAATTTCATTAAGGGACATAACCTGCCTAAAGTTTTAGGAAAAATGATCGATGAATCTATTAGGAAAAGTGGCAATAGTGTATCCATTTATAAGATGGATACCTTGCCAGGATGGAATGATGGATATACGGCACAATCTTTTATCCAGGATTTCTGGAGAGAAAGGGCTCTGCCTCCCCCAGGGGGAGTGCGCCAATGCTATACTTAAATCCTACCTCTCGGTTGGGAGTCTCGAAGAGGCTCTTAAAAGTGCACCTGTTGTGTCAAAAATAATGTTGGATCTTCTTGTCTCCCAAAACTCAAGAAAGTGGGCGGAAAAGAGCACCATTCATGAAATCCTTTCGATTCTCGGGAGGAGGCTGGTCGCGAACCTGGCGTTGACCATCCTCTTCCGGCCATTTATCAGGGAGGCAGATAGGTCGTATGATCTTTCTCCCGATAATCTCTGGCTTCACTCGGTCGCAGTAGCGGTAACTTCGGAAGAGTTGGCCCGTGTCCTCGATCTTGAAGTACCTGCCTATGCTTACGCATCCGGCCTTCTCCACGATATCGGAAAGGTTCTCCTGGGTGCCTACGAAAGCGCGGAATCTTCGTCCATCACGGGAATGGCCCTAAGAGAGAGGGTGACGATAGATATCGCGGAGAGGCAGGTTCTCGGGATCGACCATGGGGAAGCGGGGGCAGAACTTCTCACATCATGGGGTGTGCCCGATCAATTGATCCACACTGTCAGGTGGCACCATCAGCCTGACCGGTTCGACGACCCCCCTCTCCTTCTCAATCTTGTCCACATAGCGAATGCCCTCACCTACGTGTGCAAAATCGGTCCTGAAGAGCCTGGTCTTATTATCTGTCCTTCCTGCAGAACAGTAGAGAGCATGAATCTGACAGTAGGACTTGCGGAAAAAGCGGCGGAAAAGGCCAGGGTGCGGTTGAGGGAGTTAGAGGATCTGCTCTAACCCTATCTTCCTCGGAGCGGGGAAAATGCCCCGCTCCCGATATATTACTGCCTAGAATTTCATTCTCACCCTGTAGGTGATCTTTACTTCTTTATCTTTTGGAACCCGGACCTTGAACTGAGCAGTGTGTCCCTCTGTTTTCTCATATTTATGGGAGGAAGAGAGGATCTTCCAGTCGCCAGGGATCGGTTCAACGACCCGTACTGTGACGCCTTCCTTCTTGTGATTTCTCAGGGACACCTCGTATCCCGCTTCGTAGGTATCATAAGCGATCTTTTTCCAGTCTGTCTGCTTCCTCCCACCAACCACGTCGAATGCCTCTCCCATTTTAACCCTCACTTTTTCGTCTTTTGGGGTGTGGTCTATGAGATCTTCCCCCACGAATTGAAGGTTTCCCTCATGATCGTTTTTGTATACCCGTACTTTCCCCTTCGGAAGAGGTATCCCGAGGTTGTTCTTTTTCCTGTTGTCGATCTCCACGTATACACCCACTTTCTGGTTGGAGACCATCTCCCCGTAACGACCCCGGAAATAGTATGAGAACCCCTGGAAGAGGAGTTCCTTTTTCACCGGTATTTTAGCGGCACGTATCAGGCTTATCTGCTTGGTCTGATTCTGCTTAACCGTTGCGGGCCGTGTGAGGGTGTAGATGTGATACTCGAAAAATCCCTCTTCCTTGAACTGGGGTTTTGCGGAGCTTGCTTCTTTCGCGGCATAACGAAGCATCCTGTCACTATA
Source organism: uncultured bacterium (assembly GCA_964587345.1). Taxonomy (GTDB): domain Bacteria; phylum Desulfobacterota; class Deferrimicrobia; order J040; family J040; genus CAZPLX01. The sequence goes on along the minus strand of CAZPLX010000002.1, from coordinate 20,437 downwards.
GACCCTCTCATTTCTTACCCTGTTTACATCACCCGCGACGAGTTTCAACTTCGCGTTTTTATAGGTGGCGCCGCTCTTGTTGTTGATCGTAACCCAACCGGTCATATCGGCCATAGTGTCCTTCTCGTTCAGCGTTACCACGTAGTCTGAGGACCAGTTTATCCCGTTGGTGAGATAGGATGCCTCGATGGTCTGCTCTTTTCGGAGATCGTTGTCGAGAGACCAGATAAGAGTCGGTTTTGAGATGAGATTTTCCGGTAGATTTGGAAAAATCACCCTACCAGGGTAGCCAAAGGTGATCTCCTCTCCAATCTTATATATGGGGCCCCCGTTATTGGAGAGGAGGGTGGCTGTAACTATCTCTTCCCTCTCAGTGTAGGGGTTCTTGTAAAAAAGCTTCACCTTTTTCCCCACATATTTTTCCATAAGCTTCTGGGGATTTAAAAGGTCATACTCGTAGTTCTGCTCGAGCACAGAGAGGCTTCCGGGCTCTGTCAGGGACTTGATATGGACGCTTGTGGGGATAATCCTGGATGCAACGTCCATGAACTGTAATTCCCCTCTTCCCTTGAATAGATTGATCCCCCTGATATCTTTTACCAGGCCGAGATTTACGTTGTAGATCGTCAAGGCGACGCTTTCCTGGTCATCAAGAGTTGTGGATGTGAGGGATTTCTGAGGGGTCTGTCGGGATATCGCATTCTCTGTGCACAAAAACCCAAGTATGGCTGTGGCTGCAATAGCAATGATAACTATTTTTTTCTTCATGGGGTACCTCCTTTTAGAGTTGGTAGAACTCTTTTAGGATGTTAGGCGGAGGAAAAGGGGAAAATGTTCCCTCCTCATCTGTTTTACCCCGGGCAAAAGCCTGTTTCAGTCTCTTTTATCTGGATTTAATAGGGAGGAGAGTGATCTTCAAAGTGCTCTTTCCCTCCCTGAGACGAGAGCCTTTTCTTGTGACGGGTTTATGAAGTCGTCCTTCCTCTTCCACCATTTCCATGAATTCATCGATCTTTCCCGAATCGATACGTACGATGAGAGTGAAATTTTTTTCCCGACTCCTCCTGGAGATGATTGAGCCGCCAAGCTTTAGCGTATTCATTTCGATCTTCGTCCCGGATTCTGCCGGATTTTTCACAGAGAGAGTTATCGCTGATGTAACTCCTTCCCGCGGTCCCGGTGATTTTTTGAGGGTTGTGATGACCCTTGAGGGCGCAGCCTTTTTCTTTTTAAGCTCTGCCTTCTCTTTAAAACTATTCTTCTGGTTATATTTTAAGGAATGTGCAGATGGTTTTCCCCCTTCCTTCATTTCCAAAGCCCTCTCTCTGGATGGGGGAGGAGAGAACCTCAACTCTTTTTTTGTCGCCTGGAAGAGGATGAGGACACTTATCACTATGAGCAGAGCCGCCGCAGTTCCAAGAGGCACAGGTGTGAAAGAGGGGAAAAAGATCCTCTCAATAATGCTTTTTCTCTCTTTTTTCTCCTCTCGGAGCTGCTCCATTACCTTTTCTTTCATCCATCCTGGAGGGTCCAGATCCTCTAATTCCCTGACCAGGCTTACGCTTTTTCTCAGATCGGCGAGATATTCTTCGCACTTACTGCAGTGTGCAAGATGGTGGCGGATTTTTTCCTCTTCCTCCCGGGTGGTTGCTCTGTCCATAAAAGGGGAGAGCAATTTCCTCATGTCCTGGCAATCCATCTAATACTCCTCAAGAGCACTTTGTAAAAGGTTCTTCAACTGCTCCCGTGCCCTGAAAATCCTCGATTTTACCGTTCCAGGTGCTAATTTCAGTATTTCCCCTATCTCCTCGTAGGAGAGATCCTGAAAATCTCTCAATATAATTATCTCTCTGTGCTCATCCTCCAGCGCATCGATGCATTTCTGCACATTTTTCTGGAGCTCCTTTCGTTCAATCTGACGCTCGATTTCCATATCATCTGATGGGGCTTCACTTTTTTTCCCCTCTCCCGGGGTGTCCCGTGGCTCATCCAGGGAGAAAGATTTCTTCCGGGTCCTGTTGATATCTTTCCTTTGAAAGTCCCTTACCCTGTGAACCGTTATTGTGTGGAGCCATGTGGAAAACTTCGCTTCTCCTCTGAATTTTTTAATGCCCCTGTAGGCGGAGAGAAAAGCATCCTGTGTAATATCGCACGCGTCGTCGTAGCTTCCGGTCATCCTGAAGGCGATGGTGAAAACCCGTCTCTGATGCCTCTCCACGAGTTCTTCAAAGGCTTCTTCAACGCCTGCTTTCGCTCTTTCTACCAATTCAAAGTCTTCATCCATTAAATTCTTTGAACTTCCCCTGTGTGTTTAGGCTCTTCTCATCCCTTAATTGTTCCCTCTTTTCTGTACGTTGTGGATACTATATCTTTTTTGCAACTAAAGGGGCAAAATCTACTCTTATGATGAAAGGGTAGCGAAAATCATCTTTCTCACTGTAAATTATCAGGAGGTCTTATGAAACTGCTTCACCTTCAGGCAAGCCCGATGGAGGAACGCTCTTATTCCACTCGTGCTGCGGAATATTTTCTCAAAGAATATGGAAAAAACCACCCTGACGACACGATACAGAAACTGGACATCTGGAGTGAAGATCTGCCACCCTTCGATTTGACGGCAGCTTCTGGAAAGTACAAGGTGATGAGGGGACAGCCTCACTCAGATGAGGAGGCAGGAGCCTGGAAAGCGGTAAAGGAGACGGCTGAAAAGTTCACCTCCGCCGACAAGGTGGTGGTGTCTTCTCCCATGTGGAACTTCAGCATCCCCTACCGGCTGAAGCAGTTTCTGGACATTATTATCCAACCGGGAATCACCTTTTCCTTCACTCCCGAGGAAGGGTATAAAGGGCTGGTAACGGGGAAGCCACTCCTCATTATCCTCGCCAGGGGAGGTGAATACCGGGAGGGAAGCGATGCTTCAGCCTATGACCATCAGAGGGGGTATCTCGACCTCATTTTCAGATTTATCGGTTTCGAAAACCTAAAAGAGATCATTGTAATTGAGCCCACTCTCATGGGAGGGAAAGAGGCTGCTGAGGCCGCACTCGCAGAGGCCATTGAAAAGGGAAAAAGAATTGCGGAGAAATTCTAACTTCCCGTTCTTAAGGGTGTTCTTTGTTTTTCATTAATGAATGAGAACTGCCTGATACCTCTATAACTGTGAAACACCCCCATCTGCAACCAGTTCTGCTCCCGCCATGTATGAGGAATCGGAGGATGCGAGAAAGAGGGCTGCCTTTGCCATCTCCTCGGGCCTTCCGAAACGCTTCATGGGATTCTCCGCGGCAATATTTTTCGCCATTCCCGTAAGAGCTTCTTCGGTGAACCCCAGCTTTCCGTATATTGGTGTTTCTATGGGACCCGGGCTCAGAACGTTCACGCGAATTCCCCTGGGAAGGAGTTCGGCGCTCAAGGTTCTTGCAAATGAGCGCACGGCTGCCTTCGTGGCGCTGTAGACAGAAAATTCAGGGATCCCTATCTGGTTCGCCGAGGAGCTTACAAAAATTATGGAAGCACCCCTGTTCAGGTGGGGAACAGATATCTTCACCGTGAAATAGGCACCCTTGAAATTGATGCGCGAAATTGTGTCGAAGAGATCCTCCCCTGTAATATCGATAGGAGTGAAGAGTGCGACTCCCGCGTTGGCCACCAGGACATCAATTTTTCCCAGTGAGGAAACGGTCTCGATATACAACTTTTCGAGATCATCGAGGTTTCCCACGTCTCCACGTACCGCGATTGCTTTCCCCCCCAACTCTTTTAGTGCTTTTTCCAGAGAATCCTGGTTTCTCCCGAAAATAGCAACTGATGCCCCCTCCCTCACAAATTCTTTTGAGATGGCGAAGCCGATCCCGCTGCTTCCCCCTGTGACCACTGCAACCTTTTTCTTCAGTTTCATGGGAAATACCTCCTCTGTGAGTCATTGAAATATGCGTATGTATAAGATTTTTTGCTCACATATTGGTTTCATTCGATTTCAGGGAGTAACGAATCGAAGTGAGTGTAAAACAGTCGTATACGGAGTGATACACTACATTCCAGTAGTTAGGGAATTCACCTAATTCAGGGGAGAAGGGATATAGAGACCCTTACTTTTCGAGAGATCATCTACCGGGAATACAGGGAAGGGGGGCGTGACTTCCCCTGGAGGCGGACCAGGGATCCCTACTCTATCCTTGTTTCAGAATTAATGCTTCAGCAGACTGGGGTAGAAAGGGTCGAGGAAAAGTACACCCAATTCCTTACGAGATTTCCCGATTTTGATTCCCTCGCGAAAGCCCCGTTAAAAGAGATTCTTCGAGTGTGGAAGGGGCTCGGCTACAACCGTCGTGCCCTCTCACTCAAGAACGCTGCCGGGAAAGTGATGGCAGAATACGGGGGGACCCTTCCTCCCGCGACGAAAGACCTCCTCTCACTGCCCGGTGTGGGCAAGGCAACAGCGTCGGCAGTTCAGGCATTCGCCTTTGATATCCCCTCCGTGCTTATAGAAACGAACATCAGGAGGGTGTTCATTCATTTTTTCTTTGAGGGCAGGGAAGGAGTGACTGATGGAGAAATCGCCCCTCTCGTGGAAAAAACGGTGGATAGAAACAACCCAAGGGAGTGGTACTTCGCTCTTATGGATTATGGGACCGCATTGAAGGAAAAGGGGAAGAACCCTAACAGAAGGAGCGCCCACTACAGGAAACAGGCTCCTTTTAAGGGATCCATCCGCCAGATGAGAGGGAAGGTTCTCGGTTTTCTCCTCTATCGGCCTTATGCCACCTTTTCCCAGATCACGAATCATCTCGAAGACGAAAATGAGAGGGTCCGGGAATGCCTTGAAAGACTTGTGGCGGAAGGTTTTTTAATAGAAGAGGAAAAGATGTACAGACTCGCCTGAACTCCGTCCTCTACTGTGTGTGTGAAAGGACCACCCGGGCAGAAAACCCCAACGATTCGTGAGAATTCAGGGAAGAGTAGCCGTTGAACAGATACATATTTCGTAATACTATTCCAGGTAGATACTTATTATCTCCTGATGTGCCGCGGGAGGGGTAATGGCATACAGTCCCTTCGATGTGACGGGAAAATCCATGAAAGGGTGGGTGATGATAGGAGAAAAGGGAATCAAGGGGGATGATGACCTGAAAAGCTGGCTCGAGATGGCAAAAAAATTCGTAAGCACACTCCCGCCAAAATAAGAGCCAGGGAGGAGGAATCAATGGCGAAAGCAATCAGAATTCATGAGACAGGTGGACCGGATGTGCTCAAATGGGAAGATGTAGAAGTGGGAAGTCCCTCTCCGGGAGAGGTCAAGCTCCGTCAAACCGCGGTGGGGCTAAATTTCATAGATGTGTACCACAGGACCGGCCTCTACCCTTTGGGAGACCTCCCGGCCGTGATCGGTCTTGAGGGTGCGGGAGTTGTACAAGAAACGGGAGAAGGGGTTGAGGAAGTTCAGAAGGGAGACCGGGTTGCATATGCGGGTCTTCCCATGGGAGCATACGCGGAGGAGAGGTTGATACCGGCTCACCGCCTTGTAAGGCTTCCGGACAGCATAAGTGATGAATTCGCCGCTGCGATGATGCTCCAGGGGATGACGACCCAATATCTCTTGAGGAGATGCTACAGCCTCAAGGGGGGGGAGATCGCCCTCATCCATGCTGCGGCAGGCGGGGTGGGACTCATGGCCTGTCAGTGGGCAAAGCACCTGGGAGCCACCGTGATCGGCACTGTAGGGAGTGAGGAAAAAGGTGAGCTGGCCCGAAATCACGGGTGCGATTTTCCGATTCTTTACAGGGACAAAGAATTTGTAACAGCGGTGAACGAGATCACGAATGGCAGGGGAGTAGATGTGGTCTACGATTCCGTAGGAAGCGACACCTTCATCAAATCCATGGACTGTCTTCGACCCATGGGTACCCTGGTAAGCTTCGGACAATCCTCCGGGCCCGTGAGGGAATTCAACCCGGGGCTCCTTGCCGCAAAGGGATCCCTCTATCTTACGAGGCCCTCACTCATGGATTATACGAAGAGCAGAGAGGATCTGATGGTCACTGCGGGAGAGCTTTTTGGAGTGGTGGAAAAGGGAGTCGTCAGGATCGAAGTAAATCAGACCTATCCTCTTTCTGAAGCGGGCAGGGCACATGAAGAGCTTGAAGGGAGGAGAACAACAGGTTCTACAGTGTTGATCCCCTGATCCACCGGGTGGCTTCCTCATCGTATTTCTTAAAAAGGGCCTTAAAGGGCTTTCTCACGAATGTGGCCGGATGGGAGGGAAATTTAATCCACCCCGAAATGGGGCATAAGGAAAAGTATGGAAGACTCCGTGGAAAACAGAAGTTCCGGAAATGTGGAGATAAAAGGGGAGGAGGGAAAAGAGGTAACCTTCTTTTTTTCGGGTCGGATATCATTGGAAACAATAAGTAAGATAACAGGCGAATTGAGGTCCCTCATTAATAATATGTCGCCGTCAAGGGTGATATTTGACCTTTCATCCATCGAGTATGTGGATAGCGCGGGAGCTCTTTCCCTCCTCGAGCTGGAAAGGGAATGTCTGGACAACGAGATTCCTGTGGAAATGGACAATATACCAGAAGAAGGAAAGAGAATTTTCTCTCTCATCGACCGCGATGTCCTTCGCACCGCGCCTATCGTTACTGAACGAAAGGGGGGAAATTATTTTGAAAGGATAGGTGAGGCATTTCTCGTGAATGTGGAAGATGGCCTTGCGATTCTGGAGTTTATGGGTGACCTTCTCCGCGCTATTCTTTCAACGATTCCGCATCCACGCAGGATACGATGGAAAGAAGTGTATCACTATATGAAAGTCGCAGGTGTGGACGGCCTGCCGATTGTGAGTCTCATCAGCCTTCTCCTCGGTTTGATCATCGCCTTCATGTCAGCAATCCAGCTCAAACAGTTTGGAGCGAACATCTACGTCGCATCTCTCGTCGGGGTCGCCATGGTCAGGGAACTGGGTCCTATCATGACCGCAATTCTCGTGGCGGGGCGCTCAGGGTCCGCATTTGCCGCGGAAATAGGAACAATGAGGGTAAACGAGGAGGTGGATGCGCTGGTCACAATGGGGTATGAACCTGTCCACTTTCTTGCCCTCCCGAAGGTGATTGCCTCAATGGTGGTTGTTCCCCTCCTCACTCTCTACGCAGACCTCATGGGTATTCTCGGAGGGATGATTATAGGATGTACGAGCCTTGACCTGACGGTTTATTCCTACATTCAGGAAACCCAGAAGACCCTCACCCTCTTCTCTTTCGGAGTAAGCATGGTAAAATCCGCGGTTTTTGCCGCAGTGATCGCCGGGATCGGATGCCAGAGGGGATTCCAGGTGAGAGGAGGGGCGCAGGCTGTGGGCAGGGCGACCACATCGGCGGTTGTTGTGGGAATATTTCTCATAATAGTAATCGATTCGACTTTTGCTGTTGTCCTTCAGTATATTTGAGCTCCCGGGGGGGGAACGGAATAACTCATGGAAAGGGAACCCGTCATAATTGTTGAGAATCTCACCGCGAGATTCGGGGACAATACGATTCTCGAGGATGTGAGTTTCAAGGTAGATTGTGGAGAGATTTTCATTATCCTGGGGGGGAGCGGCTGCGGGAAATCGACTCTTTTAAAACATATGATCGGCCTCCTTTCGCCCCATTCGGGAAGGGTGGTCATTCACGGGACCGATATTACCCACGCGGGGGAGATGGAGCTAATGAAGGTGAAGAGGAGCATCGGAGTCTTATTCCAGTCGGGAGCTCTTTTCGGCTCAATGACACTCGCTGAAAATATATCCCTCCCTCTCGAGGACTTTACCGATCTTTCGCTCCGGGAGATTGACCAGGTTGTAAAAATGAAACTCGCTATGGTTGGCCTTTCAGGATATGAAAATCACTACCCATCGGAGATTTCCGGAGGGATGCAAAAAAGGGCAGGCCTTGCGAGGGCAATGGCCCTTGACCCGACTATCCTCTTTTTCGACGAGCCTTCAGCGGGACTCGATCCCCTTACATCGGCGGACCTTGACGAGATGATCAAGGCGTTGAACAAAGGCCTGGGAACTACTATGGTAATTGTGACCCATGAATTGGAGTCGATTTTCAGCATCTCCCGGAGAGTGATCATGCTCGACAGGGAGGAGAAGGGGATCATCGCGGAGGGAGACCCGAGGGAGATGAAAGAAAAATCAGAGGATCCAAGAGTCACGAGCTTTTTCAACAGGAAAAAGCATGAAGTGGGATAAGTAGAGGAAAAATAATGTCGAAGGAAAAGAAGAACCTGATCATAGGACTCTTTGTCACGGGAGGTCTCATCATCGCTGTGGCCGCTGTTGTCTGGCTTGGCGCTTCAAGGTACCTGGAAAAGGGAGACACTTACGTGACATATTTTAACGAATCCGTACAGGGGCTATTGAAAGATTCTGTGGTAAAGTACCGCGGTGTAGAGGCCGGTAGGGTAAAGGCAATTCGAGTTGCTCCAGATAACAGGCTTATCGAAGTGGTCATGAACATCAATCTCAAGGGCGGGATCGAGGGGGATGTGGTTGCCCAGTTGAAGGCAGCGGGGATCACGGGGATAGTCTTCATCGGCTTGGACAGGAAAGGAGCTGAAGAGGAAGAACTCTCTCCAAAGATATCCTTTGCCTCCGAATACCCTATTATCCCTTCCCGACCGTCGGAAACAGCCCAGTTTCTCTCGGATGTGGATGTAATCGTGGGAAAAATAAAGTCGATAGATTTTAAAGGGATATCGGACAACATCAAAGCTACCATGAAAGGAGCCGAAGATCTTCTTTCGGGAAAGCGGATGAAGCAGATCATGGTGAACCTTACGTCCACGACCGGGAAGCTCGACAGGGCGGTGGGAAATATAGACCAGATGCTCCAGAAAGGGGACCTGGAAGCGCTGATTGTCGATGTTAGGGAGCTCGCAAATAGATTGCGGAGAGAAGTTGATGAGATGCACCTGGCAGATATTACGAAAAAATCATCTCCTGTCATCTCGGAAATACAGGCGACAAGCGAGAGTCTCCGGGGTGTGGCGGAGAGCTTGCAGAGGCTGATAGACAGGCTTAACGAGAGCCCGTCTGATCTTATTTTTACTTCCCCGCCGCCAACGAAAAGGAATGAGTAAAAAGAGAAGTGAGGTGAGGGGCATGAGAAGAGAGGGGAATAAATGTTTGTTAGGAAGAGGGTTTTTTGTTGGGCAAGCTGCAGTGTCAGTCCTAAGCATCCTCATTTCTCTTATTATGATCTCCAGTTGCTCGATTCCGAGACGCACAGCTGGCCGACAGGTTGAACAATACTCCCTTGAATATTCCCCTTACCTTTTTAAGGGCTATCTTCCCCTGGACACAGCAATAAGAGTATCTCGTTTTACGGTGGCGTGGGCATATCATGGAAGTTCGATGGTGTACAGGTCGGGTCCCTATAAGAGAGACGTGTACCGCTACCACAGGTGGAGGACGAATCCCGGGGACATGGTCTCCGATTATCTTCTGAGGGATTTCAGGGCAACCTCTCTCTTCAAAGGAGTGTTTTCCTACCGGGAAGGGGAGAATCCAAGGTTTGTCCTGGAAGGAGAAGTAATGGAGTTTCTCGAACTCTCAGAAGAGGGAGGGCGGAAAGGATCTCTTGTGGTGGGGATTACGCTCCTTGATATGAATCAGGTGGGGGTGCCCGAACAGATTGTTCTCCAGGAGACATTCCGTGCCCGTGAACCTATCGAGGTCGACTCTCCCTCCGGACTTGCCGCTTCCATGAGCCGTGCCATGAAAAAGATATCGAGCCAGATGATAGGACGTGTCTACGGGATAGTGAAAGATCGTTTGTAGAACCCAGCGAATGAAGAGTCAGGATTTATCGGGGGCGATTCCCGCGAGCCTTTCTATGATCGGGGGAATAAGGGAAGTTGCCAGTTGTGTGTGGGAGCCTCCTCCGAGAACCACCTCAAGCTTCCCTCCGCACAACTCCCCCGCAAGGCTTCGTGTCAACTCGGCTATTTTCCAGTAGCAGGGTCCTGTCAATCCTATGTCACCATAGTCTCCCCTGTGAGTGTCGAAGCCAAAATACCAGAAAATGAGATCGGGGGAGAATTTTCTGGCCCTTTCTGTGAAGTGGTTTTCTACGAGGTCATAATAGATGTCGTTCATTAAACGGCTTTTTCCGCTTACTCCCCACATGTCAGGGTAGGCAACATCAACTTTAGTTCCGTCAGATGACTCGTAGTCCCTCCCGCAGAGGCATACATGGAGGATATAGGGATCTCTTGCAAAGAGGTCCCGGGTCCCGTCCCCGTGATGAGCATCTGTGTCTAATATTGCGAAGCGGGTGAGGCCATACTTTTCACGGAGATTCGTGATACAGAGGGCTACGTCGTTAAAGCAGCAGTACCCGCCGAAATAGTCGAGCCCCGAATGGTGCCCCCCGGCTCCGATGAAAGCGAAAGCATTTTTAATTTCCCCTTCGGCGATCTTTTCTCCCGCCATTACCACCCCTCCCGCTGAGTGCCAGGCAGTGGAGCAGAGGGGGTCTCTTTTCACCCCTTCTATCATCTCCGCCGAGTGTACCTTCAACACGAATTCTTCAGGAATGGGTGATGGTTGGTACATGGTGATTTTTTCGCTCTCTAATATCCTCTCAAGGGCCTCCGGGAAGTCGGCGAGACGGGTTCCCACGGTTAAGTAGCTTCGCCGTGAAAAAGAGGGATGGTAAAAGATACCTGTTGTGTAGGAGTTCATGATTTCAATTTTTTTAGTGATGTTTTCCTCACGTAATTTCAGTGTAGCCTATTTTTCCACGGTCAGAGGGGGGGAATCTATTTGAAAAACTGACTGGTCAGTCAATAAAGATATCACCTAAGACTAACAAATATAACTATTTGTTTGACAAGATAATCTATATGTATTATGATTGACCAATCAGTCAGTATGGCAGGTATTTCATGACGGGGTTCTCAATAAGAAGAGGAAAAGAAGGGCAGATAATCGAGGCTGCTGCCCATATGTTTTCCGTGAAGGGATTTTCGGGGACATCTGTTTCGGAAATAGCAGAGAATGCATGTGTAGGTAAGGGAACGATCTACGAGTATTTTGACAGCAAGGAGGAACTATTTTTCAAAGTATTCGAATGGTTTTCAAGAGAACTTGCATCGTCTATCACTGTGAATATTTCTGTTCTCGGCGGTTCGGCATCAGGCCGACTTTCTGCGATAGGGGAGTCGATCATCGCTTCGTGGGATCAGATAAAGGGAATGTTTTCACTCGTATTTGAGTTCTGGGCTGCCTCGGCGTCATCCCACGGGAAAGAAAGGTTCAAGGCTTCTTTCAGAGATATCTATTCGGATTATCGAAAAATAATCTCGTCCTTGATAATGGAGGGGATAGAGCGGGGGGAGTTCAGGGCTGACCTGGATGCGAAAGCGTTGGCGGCTGCTCTCGTGGGTACGTGGGATGCCCTCTTTTTGCAGGCATGGTTCGATGACGATTTTGATCTTCAGGGAACGTCGAGAGGGTTCATGAAAACACTTCAAGAGGGGATGAGAGAGAAGGAGGGACATGGAGAATAATTGGGGAATGAAAACGTCTAAAGGGAATAAGGCTCAGGAGAAGTGTGGATGAGAAGAATAAAGATAAGATTTCTGGTTTTTCTGATTACGATTCTCGTAATTTCTCTTCCTGTTACCTACGGGGCCGATTTGAACAGTGCGAATGAACTCGTCAGGGCGGCGGTGGATTATTACAGGGGGAGCGCATCGGTTGCTCTGGTAGACATGACTATCCATAGGCCTTCCTGGGAGAGAGTTATGACGATCAGGGGGTGGACGAGGGGGACGAGAGACAGTATCTTCACAATCCTTGCTCCTCCGAAAGATAAGGGAAACGGGACTCTCAAGAAAGGAAGGGAGATGTGGACATACAATCCGAAGGTGAACCGGACCATCAAGCTTCCCCCCTCCATGATGTCCCAGTCCTGGATGGGATCGGATTTCTCGAACAACGACCTCGCCAAGTCGGACAGCATTCTCACAGATTACATCCACACCCTGGAAGGGACGGAATCCCATGAGGGAAAGAAGGTCTACCTGATCAAGTCGGTTCCGAAGACAGATGCTCCCGTCGTGTGGGGAATGCAGCTGCTGAAAGTGAGGGAGGACTACATCCTCCTTGCACAGGAATTCTACGACGAGGACATGAAACTGGTGAAGGCGATGACTGCATTCGACATAGGGATGCTGGGGGGGAAGCTCTTTCCAAGGCGCTGGAAGATGCAGAAGGCGGAGAAGGAAAAGGAGTACACTCTTCTCACCTACAGGGAACTCGAATTTAAAAAGGAAATTCCCGGACGCTTTTTTTCTCTCTCCAATCTTAAAAATCCCAGGAGGTAGGGGGATATCGATGGACACGAAAATGGCGATGCGCAATATCTGGAGAAACCCACGTCGCTCCCTCCTCACGATCCTCGCGATCACTTTCGCGACGATTCTTCTCGTGTTCATGCTCTCCTGGCAGTTCGGATCGTATGCCACGATGATCAATACAACGGTAAAGATGTATTCGGGGCACATCCAGGTCCAGGCAAAAGGGTTCCAGAAGAGGAGGGAAACGAGGCTTGTGGTTTCAGATCCCGAAAAAATCGCGGAGATTATCGATAAGGCTCCGGGAAAATTTGCCTACACATTTCGAGGGAGCGCTTTTTCCCTCGCCTCTTCAAAAGAGAGGACCTACGGTATTGTCGTCTACGGGATCGACCCTCAAAGGGAAGCAAAGGTATCGACTCTTAAGAGTCTCATTCGCGAAGGGAATTACCTGTCGAAAGATGACGGGGCCTCCGCACTCGTCGGAAAGCTTCTGGCGAAAAACATGGGGGTGAAGGTAGGGGATGAGATCGTCCTTCTTGGCCAGGGGCGGGATGGCTCGGTGGCTGCAACTGTCGTGAAGGTAAAGGGAATATTCAGTTTCGGACAGGACGATATCGACCGGAATTCCCTCTATATTCCCCTTTCCTATTTTCAGGAAGTCTATTACATGGGGCAAGCGGTGCACGAGGTAGTGCTTGTGGGAAATTCTTTAAAAAGCGTGGGGCCGGAGAAGAGGGCCATTTTATCGGGGATTCAAAGGATGGGGAAGGGAGGTGACCTTGTCGTACTTGACTGGAAAGAGCTTATCCCGGGGCTGATCGATGCGATCAAGATGGATCTCTCGAGCGGATTTATCTTCTACATAATCCTCATCATAGTAGTCGCCTTCAGCATCATGAACACATTTCTGATGGCAATATTCGAGCGCACCAGAGAATTCGGGGTCCTTATATCGATCGGCGCGGCTCCTCTGCGCCTGACAAAGGTTCTCCTTATCGAATCGTCCGCGATGGCCCTGATCGGGGTGATGACGGGTATAGTGGCGGGAAGCCTTATCACCTGGTACTTTCAGCTTCACGGAATCGTCATGTCAGGGGCGACGGAACTTTTGCAGCAGTGGGGACTCCCTGGGAGGATGTACCCCCGTCTTTCGCTCCTTTCCGTTTCGATCGGCTCGGGGATTGTGCTCTTTATCGTTTTATTAACAGCCCTTTACCCGGCCTTCACGGTGAGAAAAATAAAACCTGTCATGGCGATGAAAGCGGTGTAAATACAGTTTCGCGTTTTGAGTTTAGATTTCAGAGAAAAACAGGAAACAGGGAACTGATACACCATGGGAATTCAGAGTTTCAGTTAATTAATTAATTGATTGAGGATGGTATGTACCTGACTATTGCGTGGAGAAATATCTGGCGGAACAAAAGAAGGACAGGGGTAATACTTGCTGCTGTGATCATCGGCGTGTGGAGCATGATTTTTTTGAGCGGCCTGATGAGAGGGGTGGGGGACCAGTTTGTGAAAAACAGCATCGCTACCCTGACGGGACATATACAGATTCACCATGTAGGATACCGCGAAGACCCGGTTGTGGAGAACAGCATGAATACGCCGGAGGAGGTGACACACGCCTTGGAAAAGAATACCCCTCCCGGTTCTTTGTGGGCCCGAAGGATAAGGGTCAGCGCGGTAGCGAACAACGCAAGGCACGCAAGGGGGCTGACCCTCGTGGGAATCGAGGCGGGGAGTGAAAAAAAGGTCTCTTTTATAGGAAACGCCGTGAGGGAAGGAGCCTATCTAGAGAAAGGGGATATCAACGGGATCATTGTGGGGAAGGCTCTTGCCGAGCTTTTCGATACGGGAGTGGGGAAAAAACTCGTCCTCATGTCCCAGGACAGGGAGAAGGAGATAGCATCCAGGGCTTTCCGAATCGTAGGTATTTACAGGGGAGAACTCGAATCAACGGAAAAAAAGTATGCCTTTGTAAATATTTCTTCGGCCAGCGAGATGATGAAACTTGGCGGGGGTTTTTCCGAGATATCGGTGCTCTTGCCTGATCAAGAAAAGACGGAAGAGGTCACCCGGGCCCTCAGGGAAGCACTTCCCGGGAAAAAGTATGAAGTGAGCTCGTGGAAGCAACTTGTGCCTCTCACCGTTGCGATTCTCAAGATGTACGACTGGTTTATTTTTCTCTGGTTCATCGTAGTCTTTATCGCCATGTCTTTCGGTATTGTCAATACGACCCTCATGGCGGTCTTCGAGAGGATAAGGGAGTTTGGATTGTTAAAGGCCCTGGGGATGAAGCCGGGGCGGATTGTCGCGGAGGTTTTAACGGAGTCTTTCGTCCTCCTCCTTATCGGGACAGGAGTGGGTAATGGGCTAGGTGTGCTGAGCATCCACGCTCTCGCGCGCAAGGGATTGGATCTCTCATCCCTTTCCGCGGGAATCGAATTTGTGGGTTTGCCTCGAATTATCTACCCCGTGGTTGTTCCCCATGATGCACTCATTGCCAATCTCGTTGTTTTAATACTCGGGATCACCGTAAGCATTTATCCGGCGTTGAAGGCTGCCCGCTTTTCACCTGTAGAGGCGATGGGGCATAC
>CAZPLX010000002.1:0-5389 GCA_964587345.1 uncultured bacterium | reverse complement strand
TTTATCCGGCGTTGAAGGCTGCCCGCTTTTCACCTGTAGAGGCGATGGGGCATACATAAAACCCAGTTCAAAGTTCAGAGTTTCGAGTTCAGAGGAAAGGCCGGAACTGGGAACAGAAAAATGAACAGTATGGGAGTTCAGAGTTTCGTGTTTCGAGTTTACGTCGGACGTAGGACGTAGGACGTCGGACGTAGGACATAATACACACGTCCTTTTGAAGTATGACATTTTTAAGGGGTTATGAGATGCCGATAGTTGAGCTCAAAGATGTGGAAAAGTCCTATAAAGACGGAAAACTTGCAGTTCACGCTCTTAGGGGAGTGAGCCTTTCCGTGGAAGAAGGGGAATTTCTCGCGATAGCGGGGCCTTCAGGTTCCGGGAAAACTACTCTTCTTAACATCATCGGAGGCCTCGACAGCGCTGATGGAGGATCTGTCCATGTAAATGGACACGACCTTCGGAGCATGAGCCAATCTCGCCTCGCAGAGATGCGGTTGAATCGTATCGGCTTTGTCTTCCAGGCCTACAATCTTATCCCGGTTCTCTCGGCCGAGGAAAATGTGGAATATGTGATGCTCCTCCAGGGAGTGGCCCGGGAGGAACGGATCGAACGGGCGCGGGCAATTCTCGACGAGGTAGGCCTCGAGGGTCTTTACAGGAGGAGACCCGCGGAGCTTTCTGGAGGGCAGCAGCAGCGTGTCGCTGTCGCCCGTGCTATCGTTTCCCGTCCCTCGATTGTTCTTGCCGATGAACCGACGGCAAATCTCGATTCGAAAATGGGGAGAGGCCTGCTCTCTATGATGGGGGAGATCAATGTGAGTCGGGGAGTCACCTTCATATTCTCCACTCACGACAAGATGGTGATGGATTTTGCCCGGCGCCTCGTGAGGCTGAGGGATGGCCTTCTCGTAGATGACAGGGAGAAGGATGGGTAAGAATAGTTTTATTTCTCAATTGATCTGTGTAATCTCCCTGCTTCTCCTGTTTACTCCTTTATTTTGCCCGCCTGCACATGCACTTGATCTTTCTTGGGGAGGGAATCTGAAGGTGAGAGGTTTTTTTTCCTTCCCTGATGAGGACTCTCTGTTCAAACCCGTGGGGACGGGTACATTTCTCGACGGCTATTCTGAATTCAGGATCAATAAGAGAATATTTATTCTCGAAACCCTTTACGTAGAAAGCAGTTACGAAGCATTTCTTTCGGGAGGAGATACGAGAAGAAAGTCAGAAACTCTTAAATCTCTTTTTCCCTCCCTCATACAATCGGGGTCACTCATACGAAATCCTATCAACGATAGAAGAAGGTTCATGGACTTAACGAAATCTATCGACGAGGGTAGAGGCCACATCCTCACCCATCGCCTTGACCGTTTATCCGTCACATATACCCCGGACTGGGGTACTTTCTCTCTGGGGAGGCAGGTGGTGACATGGGGCAACGGGATAATTTTCAACCCCATGGATCTCTTAAATCCCTTCGCTCCTACCGACATTGACAGGGATTACAAGGTGGGTGATGACATGGTCTCTCTCATTTTTCTCCTCGGGGAAAGGGACGAATTGCAGATTCTTTACGTTCCCCGTAGGAACCCCGAAAGTCACAGGTTGGGGGGCGACCAATATTCAGTGGGAGCTAAAGTCCACGTCTCCCGGGGAGAGTACGAATTCGATTTCATGACGGCAAAGCACTTCAAGGACGCTGTTATCGCAGTAGGGGCAACAGGGTATCTCAAAAATGCGGCGTGGAGAGTAGACGGGACCTGGACATTTCTCGATGACAGGAGCAATAACCCGGATTATCTCTCTCTCGTGGGGAACATTGACTATTCCTGGCAATGGGGAGGAAAAAACGTCTACGGAGCCCTCGAGTTCTACTTCAACGGCCTTGGGAACAGGCGGTACGGGAACGCACTTCTCGACCCTGATGTGACTGAACGCTTAGAAAGGGGAGAACTCTTCGTCCTGGGAAGGCCCTACCTGAGTGGACTCCTGAGAGTGGAACTTCATCCCCTTTTCAACGCCTATTTCACTGTAATAAACAACATCTCGGACCCTTCAGGAGTAATTCAGCCAAGAGTGGTGTGGGATTTTGCCAAGAATTTACAGATGATGGTGGGAGGAAATTTTTTTTACGGAGGGTCTGAGACGGAATTCGGCGGTTTTACCATTCCAGGGACCACGCTTCTCTCAAAATCACCAGAAAGCGTTTTTCTCTGGCTCACAACCTTTTTCTAGTCACTTAGAGTATGCTGGTGAGTGGAGAAAGATTTTGATTTCCTCTCCTATTTCTTGATTCGGGTGAACTTGGACCCCTCGAGGGTAAGGTTTACCATGAGCCCTTTCTGATCAAGCACAAAAGCGACGATGGGATCTTTTATATTCGTCGTATCCACTGAACCTCCCGCTCCGATGGTTACGAGAGCCACAGAACCGTCGACTCCCACTTCCCACCCTTCGCTCTTCCGGAAGCTGTCAAGGGCGGTTTGCTCCATGAAGACGAGAATCAGGGTTTTTGACTGGGCGCCGATCTGAAATCCTATCGATGCGGCTACGGTGCTGTAATAGTCAACCGTTTTTCCCTTGACCCTGAGAGCCCCCTCTCCGTACTCCCCACCTACGAGCAATCCCGCTTTCGCGATGCCGGGAAATACGAGAACGCCCTTTGAGCTTTTCAAAAACTCTTTTCCCCCCTGCACTTTTTGCGAGAAACTCTTTAGTGCTTCATCAACTTCGATGTTGATGACCTTTGCCGAATGGGCACGTGCCGTACCCGCACACATAAATAGTGAGAGCAGAAAAGTTAATCCAAAGAGGGTAAAAAAACTGAAAACAGTTGATCCTGCGGATATATTTTTAGATTTCATGGACCCACCTCCGGGAGGTTTTCACAAAGATTATAACCCATTAGAGGGTAAAAACCATCTAAAGTTCAAAGGCTAAAGAAACAGAATAGGATAAAAGGGCTTCTTATCACTATGAATATGTACAGGAAGAGAGCCCTTTCCTTTTCTTACGGGGAATTCTCAATCTCAGCCAGTCGGATCGGGGCGGCTCTTTCCCTTTTCCTGGCGTTAATCATCCTTTGCCCCGGGCTGGTTGTGGGTGATGAGGGGCGAGAGGGAGGAAAAATGAAAGAGAAATACACAAATCGGCTGATTCATGAGAAAAGCCCCTATCTTCTCCAGCATGCCCATAATCCTGTGGACTGGTTCCCCTGGGGGAAAGAGGCCTTTGAAAAGGCGAAAAAGGAAAAAAAACTGATCTTTCTCTCCATAGGGTACTCTACCTGCCACTGGTGTCACGTGATGGAGCGGGAAAGTTTCGAAGATGAAGAGGTGGCAAAGGTCCTGAACAAGGATTTTGTTGCGATAAAGGTAGATCGGGAGGAAAGACCCGATATTGACAATGTCTACATGGATGTGTCGATGGCACTGGTTGGCGGTGGAGGGTGGCCACTTAACATTCTCATGACGCCTGATGGTTTGCCCTTTTTCGCGGGGAGTTATTTTCCCAAAAATAGGGGGTACGGCCTCCCCGGACTGATCGACATTCTCACGACGGCCTCAGGCTTGTGGAGAGATGATCCCGAAAAAATTAAATCCGCCGGGAAGGAAATTGTTGAAGCGATAAAATCCCAATCTTCAGGTTCCGGGAAGGGGGAGAAGATGACCCTCTCCCTGGTAGAGGATGCGGCAAAAATGGTTTCGGAGAGCTATGACCCGGAATTTGGAGGATTCGGAAAGGCTCCCAAATTTCCAAGGCCTCACATGCTCACTTTCCTTCTCCGGCGTTATCACCGAACCGGTGAAAAGAAGTTTCTGGCAATGGTTGAGATGACTCTTCAGAAAATGCGAATGGGGGGGATCTACGACCAGGTGGGGTATGGGTTCCACAGATATTCGACCGATGAGAAATGGTTTGTTCCCCACTTTGAGAAGATGCTTTACGACCAGGCGGGATTGATACTTGCCTATCTGGAAGCCTACCAGGTTACGGGAAAAGAGGAGTATGGGAAGACTGTCCGGGAAGTCCTCTCTTTCGTGCTGAAAGATATGCGGGGAAAGGAAAAAGGATTCTATTCGGCAATTGACGCAGACTCAGAGGGAGAAGAGGGCAAGTACTACTTCTGGACGAAAAAAGCAATCCTTGCCATTTTAGGAAAAGAGGAAGGAGAACGTTATTCCCGTTCTTTTGGTGTCACAGAAGAGGGAAACTACGCGGCCCATGCGGATGTGGGAGGAGAGAGTCCCAATATCCTTCATATGAAAGAGTCTCTCCCCTTTCTTGCGAAAGAACTCAAGGTTTCTCCGGATTCTTTGAAAACAACTCTTAAAAAAGGGGGGGAACTTCTTTCCCGTGAGCGAGAGAAACGGATTCATCCCCATGTGGATGATAAGGTGATCACAGGGTGGAACGGCCTGATGATCTCTGCCCTTGCCAGGGCAGGGAAAGTCCTGTCAGAACCCTCCTATGTCGCCGATGGGATTGAAACAGCGGAATTTATCCTTTCCTCTTTGAGTACCGATGAAGGAAGATTGCTCAGGCGCTACCGTGACGGAGAATCAGCGCTTCCCGCCTATGCTGATGACTATGCCTTCTTCATCAGGGGACTCCTCGATCTTTACGATGCCACTTTTGACGTGAGATGGCTGAAGGATGCTATTAGGCTTTCCGGAGAGCTTGTTACTCTTTTCAGGGACAGTGCGGGAGGGACTCTCTTCGACACTCCCCGGGATGGTGAAAAACTGATTTTTAGACCGAAAAAGATCTATGATGGGGCCGAACCTTCTTCCAACTCGGTATCTCTGGAGGTTTTTGCGAGGCTTTTCTTCCTCACAGGAGATTCACAGTGGTCACGCTTTGCCAGAGATCTCATGGATGGAGCGTCCGGAGTGGTGGCCCATCACCCTCCAGGGTACGTGGCGCTGCTCCAGGGGGCCAGTTTCCTCCTTGAGCCGGGGAGGGAGATAGTGATCACGGGGGAGCGTGGCAAGGAAGGCACGGAAAATCTTCTCAAAGTTCTACGAAAAAGATACTCCCCTGAAACGGTCGTTATTTTCCGTTCACAGGGGGGATCCAATGTTGCGCAGACCACCCCCTTTGCCGAAAAAATGAAACCAGTGGGTGGAAAAGCCACGGCATACGTGTGCCAGAGGTTCTCATGTCAAAAACCGACAACCGATCCGGGGACCCTTGCGAAAATCCTTGATAGCCAGCTCTGAGAGTTTCGCGTTTTACCCGATCCCCGCGTCCTTCTCGAGCATGTTTATACTCACCGACTTCGGTCTCTCGATGGGGTATCCAAGAGCCCTGTCCCATACGATGTTCGCCAGCACTCCCAGGGAACGTCCGATTCCGAAAAGGACGGTGTAGAAGTCGTACTCCCTCA
>CAZPLX010000001.1:0-34746 GCA_964587345.1 uncultured bacterium | reverse complement strand
CAAGGCATCGAGAACTCCTCTTTTTTCCTGGACGTTGTAAATGGAGGATTCTAGAATCTCTTTTATTTCCCCTTTTTCATCGAGATAATTACAGAAATCTGTGAACTCCGAGAGAAGGTCCCGATAGGTTCCCCCTTCCAGGCCCAATTCAAAGATCGCCTGTGCATATCTCTTTGCAACACCGCCGACGATCATCTATCACTCTCTTTCAATTTTTCCACACTTTCCCTCACAAACCTTTTCTGATCCTCACTATCAACGCTGCGCGCGATGATCTCCTTTGCAGTCTCTACTGAAAGATCCGCGGCTTCTTGCCTGAGTTCCTGTCTGGCAATTTTCAGTTCTTGCTCTGCGGCAAAGGATGCCTGTTCTTTTATCCTCTCTATTTCGCCAGACGTGAGATCCTTGATCCGCCCAATCTCACTTTCTATCTCCTTGTCCATCGATTCATTGATCTTACCAATCTCACCTTCGATGGCGCTGAGTTTTTCCTCGACTCCCGCAAGTTTCTCCTTCGCCTCTTCGTTTGCCCGCTTCGCCTCTTCCATGGATTGAATGAGCAGTTCCCTTCTTTCCTTGAGGAATTTGCTCAGCGGCTTTCGAAGAAAAAAGACCAGCGCAGCAACCAGGATACCGAAGTTTATCGCCTGCTTGACTATTTCCTCCCACGGGAAACCTCCTCCGTGGGGCGAACCGTGAGTCTCGGCAAATAGTTCTGTTCCCATTGTCACAAGAAGGAAGAGGAGAGCAAGAATGTGTTTCACGAGAGACTCCTTCCGAGAATTGTTTCGGCAATCTCATTTGCAATTTCCCGGGACTGTTGTGTGAGCATCTTGAGAGCCTCATCTTTTTCCCTTTCAATCTTTTCCTTCATACCATTAATCTTCTCTTCCGCCTCATGGTGTGATCCTTCTATCACCCTGCGTTCACTTCGCTGTACCTCATCGAGCCGTTTCCTCTTCCTGTTCAGTGATTCCCTGTTCGCTTCCCGGAGACGGTCACTGTACTTTATTGCAAGGGTTTCAGCCTTCTCCACTATCTCCTTCGCCTCTTCCATGGGTACGGTTGTCCTGTTTTCCCGTTCCTTCAAAGTGCGCAGTACAGGTCGGATAAGGTATTTTCCCGAGATATAGGTGAGGAGGAGTACAATTGCCATCTGGAGAAAAACCAGGGAGTTTATCTCCAGAACCTCCAGAATTTTAGTGATCATCTCCACTTTCACTCTCTCCTTTTAATGGGATAATACAAGGAGATAACACAAAACAAAACGGGAAATCGATACCATATCATTTACATCCTTGTCAAGGGGAAAAATTCTGTATTATCCAGCCCCTTCCCCTCTTCACATCCCTAAAGGTCCATGAGCCAGGCACTGGATATCCCTCCCTTTATGGAGAGGTGAGAGTTTCTCTACGAATCCATTGGTTCAACCTCTTGACCACTCTTTACTCTCCCCGTGATGATCACTCCGCTCTCAACGATTAAATCGCGCGCAGTCACATTGCCTTCCACCACACAGGGATACTTCAACTCCAGTCTTTCAGTTGCGAAAATTTTTCCCTCTATTCTTCCCCTGATCACTCCCTTTCTTGTTTCCACTGTCGCCCAGATTTTTCCTGTCTCCCCTACAATGAGGGTTCCGTCACAGCGAACCTCTCCCTTCACCATTCCGTCAATGCGTACGACACCTGTAAATGCAAAAGTCCCCTCGAATAAGGTCCCCTCCCCGATAAAGGCATCAATATCCGAATCAAAATGTGTAATCTCCTTTTTCACCCTTTAATCCTCCGAATAATGCCTTCCAGTTCACCGGGACTCCCATAAGAAATTTCGATAACTCCTCTCGCATCAGTTCCCCTGATTTTCACTCTGCTTCCCAGCTTTCTTTCAAGGGAATCGAGAAGATTTTGGAATTCATTATTATAATTTAACTTTCTCGATTTAGATGATTTTTTCCTTCTATTAATAATTGATCTCGATAATTTTTCTGCGTCTCTTACAGATATTTCCTTCTCCATCATGGAACTGAACACCCTTTCCATTGCCTCTGCATTTTTCATCCCCAGAAGAACTTTTGCATGTCCCGGAGAAATTTTTTCCTCCCGGATGGCTTTTGTCACTTTTCCTGGAAGGCGGAGGAGTCGTATGAAATTCGCGACAGTTGATCGATCTTTCCCCACCTTTTGTGCAATCTCTTCCTGAGAAAAACCATACTCTTTGGCAAGGGTAGAATAGGCTTCGGCAATTTCCATCGGATTGAGATCCTCTCTTTGGACATTTTCTATAAGGGCAAGTTCGAGAGCCTCCATTTCGGAACTATTCCTCACCACTGCGGGAATCTGTTCTAGGCCTGCAAGACGGGCAGCGCGAAGCCTTCTCTCCCCTGCAATGAGTTCATACCCTGTTGCCACCTTTCTCACAACAATAGGCTGGATAACCCCTTTTTCCCTTATCGACTGCTCGAGTTCCTTGAGACTTTCGGGATCAAAATCTTTTCGTGGTTGCAAAGAATTCTCCCTGATTTGATTGAGAGGAATCTCTTCCCCTCCTCTTTGCTTTTCCTCCCCTCGGGGGATAAGCGCTTCCAGACCTTTTCCGAGAACTTTTCTTTTCATATTGTCACTCCTTCACTCCACCGTGTTACCAGTTCCCTGGCAAACTCTACATATCTCAGAGCGCCTTTTGAATGATACGCATACATGAGAACCGGCTTCCCGAAACTCGGGCTTTCGCTGATCCGGACATTTCTCGGGATCACCGTCTGAAAAACAATTTCTCCAAGATGGCCCCTGATCTCCTCCTCCACCTGTCTGGAAAGGTTATTTCTCCCGTCGAACATAGTGAGAAGAATCCCCTCTACAGAGAGAGATGGATTCAATGACTCCCTCACGAGGTCTACAGTATTGAGGAGTCTCCCGAGGCCCTCCATTGCCAGGTATTCGCACTGCAGGGGAACTATTACCGCATCAGATGCCGTCAGGGCATTGACAGTCAAGAGGCCGAGGGAAGGAGGACAATCAATGATTATGGGATCAAAATCAAGGCGATATCGGTACAGTGCTCGCCTCAAACAGCTTTCCCGCCTCCTCATATCAACAAGTTCTACTTCTGCCCCCGCAAGGTCGGGACCTGCGGGAACAATGCTAAGGTTGGGAACCTTGCTCTTAAGAGGGAGAGTGTAAAGTTCCTTGGAACCTATGAGGGAATAATATATATTGTGCTCTTCACTCTGATCCTGCTCAATTCCAAGATAGGAAGTTGCGTTTCCCTGAGGATCAAGGTCCACGAGAAGCACCTTTTTTTCCATCACCGCGAGGGACGCAGCAAGATTGACTGCCGTAGAAGTTTTCCCCACCCCTCCTTTTTGATTGGCCACGCTGATCACACGCATATATGCCCCCGGTGTTACTCGCTTTTAACACAGTTCTCATGTGAGGTAAAGGAGAAATGTTCCACGTGGAACAATGCAAAATACATTTTCAATATCAATGGTTTAGAAAGTCAATCCCCCTCCTGTTTTCCTTTTCCCCTACAGAGGTCTGAACCCACAGGGAGCGGGGGCCGAACCCGCTTGGAAGCTCATACTCTACCCGCCGAAGGGCGCCCTGGTAGCTGGGACACTCCTCTTCCTTTCCCTTCATGAGGATAATTTTTCCTCCTTTTTCGAGAAATTGCCTCCCAAGCCTTACCATTTCCCCTGTCTTCCCGGCCGCCCTGGAAATCACCACGTCATAGAATCCTAGTTCCTCACGAGACTTTTCCTCCACTCGTTTGCCATGGATTGTGACGTTATTTGCCCTAGTGATGCTTCTTACTCTCTTGAGGAAAGCGACCTTTTTCTGGCGGCTTTCTGCGAGAGTAAAGTGTGTACGGGGAGACATGAGGGCAAGGACCATCCCCGGAAAACCTCCCCCGGACCCCACATCCAGGACTTTTGCTCCTTCCCTCACGAATGGCGCGGCAAAGGCCGAGTCGACAAACAGTTTTACAACCATCTCTTCAGCGAGAACCAAACCCGTGAGATTAATCTTCCTGTTCCACCTGATCAGTTCTTCCAGATATACACTGAACCTCACGATATTTTCCGCAGATACCTTTATTTCCGCCTCTCTGAAAACCTTCTTGAAAAGCGTCTGACACTCCATAGATCAGTTCCCACCTCGTTTCTTCAGAGCAACGAGAAGTATTGCCGCAGCAGCAGGCGTCACCCCCTGAATTCTCATCGCCTGGCCCACAGAATCAGGGCGAACCTTATCAAGTTTCTCCCTCACCTCTCTCGATAATCCTGAAATATGTGAAAAATCAAATGTTTTGGGTATTTTTAACGATTCCATTTTCTTGAACTTTTCCACTTCTCCCCTCTGTCTCCGTATGTACCCATCATATTTTACCTTGAGTTCCACCTGATAGAGAGCATCCTTATCAAACCCTGAAAGAGCCGGGTCACTTTCCTGAACCATCCCGATTGATACTTCCGGCCTCTTGAGAAGAGAAAGAAGCGGTGTGGCCCCTTTTATTCTTGAAAAGCCCCCCTCTGTGAGGGTTTCCGTTAGAGGGTGCCCTTCCCCTACCCTGGTCTTACTCAAATATTCCAGGGCAGCCGCAATGTCCCCTTTCTTTCTCGAAAAAACGTGGTAACGATCCTCGCCGAGCAGACCGAGCTCCTTTCCTATCTCTGAAAGACGAAGATCAGCGTTGTCTTCCCTGAGAAGCAGACGATATTCTGCACGGGAAGTAAACATTCTGTAGGGCTCTGTAACTCCTTTGGTCACGAGATCATCTATGAGCACCCCTGTATACGCCTGAGAGCGGTCTAGAACAAGAGGGTCTTTCCCTGAAACCTTCTGCGCGGCGTTGATTCCCGCGATGATTCCCTGGGCAGCCGCTTCTTCGTAGCCCGAAGTACCGTTGATCTGGCCTGCATGAAAAAGGTTATCCACGGCTTTTGTTTCCAGACTCGGTTTGAGCTGGAGAGGATTGACGAAATCGTATTCAATTGCATAACCTGGACGCATGATTTCAACTTTTTCAAGACCAGGTATTGTCCTTAAGAATCTGATTTGTATGTCAATCGGAAGGCTCGTAGAGACACCGTTAGGATAGTACTCGGCACTCTTGAGCCCTTCCGGTTCGAGGAAAACCTGGTGCCTCTCTTTTTCCGCAAAGCGCACCACCTTATCCTCGATTGAAGGACAGTAGCGGGGACCTATTCCGCGGATCACTCCAGAATAGAGTGGTGACCGGGACAATCCACTTTTTATGATCTCATGGGTTTTTCGGGACGTATAGGTAATGTAGCAGGGCACCTGCGGTCGATCGATTTTCTCTGTACCGAAAGAAAAAGGACGGGGGTTTTCATCCCCCCATTGAGGAATAAGATGAGAAAAATCAATAGTTTTTCCGTCCAACCTCGGCGTAGTCCCCGTTTTCAGCCTTCCTACCTCCAATCCCCCATTCTTGAGAGAATCAGACAGCTTCATCGCAGGGAAATCTCCCGCCCTTCCTGCAGGGTAGCTGACCATACCCACGTGGATCAAGCCTTTGAGGAAAGTTCCCGTAGCGAGGATAACAGTCTTCCCCAGGTAGCGTACTTTGAGATTCGTGTCTACTCCAACCACCGCCCCTCCGGAGAAAACGAGATGTTCAACTATCTCTTGCTTTATATCAAGTCCCTTCTGCCTCTCAAGGCTTCGTTTCATCCGTAGTCTGTAGAGCTGCTTGTCCGCTTGTGCTCTCGAGGAGCGCACGGCAGGCCCCTTCGAGGTGTTCAACTGGCGGTACTGTATCCCTGTCCTATCGATATTGACACCCATTTCTCCCCCAAGGGCATCGATTTCTCTCACGAGATGGCCCTTCGCAAGACCTCCGATCGCCGGGTTACACGACATGAGGCCTATTGCATCGAGGTTTATGGTGAGAAGAAGAGTCGACGCCCCGAGGCGCGACGAGGCGAGGGCAGCTTCAGATCCTGCGTGACCGCCCCCCACAACGATTACATCGTACTCTTTTCCGTACACCGTCTCACACCTCATCTTTACTTCTCCTTTCCCGCAGATGAAATTGCGTGTCCATCATCATATTACCATATCATTGCCGGGTGCGATCTGTCCTTGCATGTGCAATAGGGGAAACAGGGGAGATGGACGAGATCCCATCAACAACACACCATATAACATTATAACTCTCTAATATGAAACAGAAATTTCTAATTGTTCCACGTGGAACACTTTATTTCCCGATGCAGAAACGGGAGAAAATCTCTTCCAGTATATCTTCCGAGGTAATTTCACCTACAAGTGAGGAGAGGCTTTGAGCTCCCTCCTTCACGTCGAGGGAGATACATTCGAGAAACCGCTTCTCCCGATGCCCTTCCAGAGCCCTTTGGAGACACTCTTTCCCCCTCTGAAGCGCCTCTTTCTGCCGAAGACTCCCAAGGAGAACGTCCCTCTTCCCGCTCTCTTCACCTCCCGATAAAACGTGAAAGATCTGGCCCTCCAGTTCATCTATTCCCTCCTTCGTTTTCGCAGACACAGAGGTAAAAGCCATAAACTTCTCTTCCCCCATCAAATCCAAAAAAGAAGCTTTAATTCCGAGATCTTTTTTGTTTACAACAAGAATTGCTCTCTCCCCCGAAAGAGCTTTAAGGGCTTCATGGTCATCTGCGGAGAAGTCCACGCTGCCATCGACAACAAAAAGGACGAGATCTGACTGTTGAATCATTTCCCGGGACCTTAAAAGCCCCTCCTCTTCTACAGGATCCTCTGACACTGTCCTGAGTCCCGCCGTATCGATAATGTTGAGTGGGATCCCCCGAATGTTCAGCCTCTCGGAGATAAAATCTCTCGTCGTTCCGGGATGGGGAGACACAATCGCTCGTTTCTTCCCGAGAAAACAGTTTAAAAGACTCGATTTCCCTACATTCGGGCACCCCGCAATAACGATATTCACTCCCTCCTGGAGAGCTCTTCCGTACTGGTATGAGGAGAGCAGGACATCAATGTCATCCACGAGGCGAGCAAGCTCTTCCTCTCCCTGTGACCCCGACACCTCGTCTATCTCCTCTTCTGGAAAATCTATGGCCGTCTCGAGCTTTACCATGAGAGTCAGGACCAGCTCTCGAATATTTCTGATCCTCTTTCCAAGATCTCCCGTGAGCCGCTTGCCCGCTTCTCTTGCCGCCACTAGAGAACCCGCAGAGATAACCTCCTGTACTGCTTCCGCCTGGGCAAGATCCATCTTACCGTTTTGGAAGGCACGCCTCGTAAATTCTCCGGGCCGCGCCATCCGGGCCCCGAGAAACAGGGCACATTCGCACACTCTTTTTATGATGAGAGGATTGCCATGGAGAGAGATTTCGACCACATCCTGCCCCGTGTAGCTCCCCGGTGCAGGGAAATAAATGGCCAGGGCCGTATCTAGAGGATCTTTTGTCTCGGGATCTTTTAAGGTAACACGAATCGCATTTCGCGGCAGAAAGACTTTTCTCCCTCTTTCCGTCAATGTGTTGAGAATCTGTAACGATGTGGTTCCGGAGATCCGCACGATTCCCACTGCCCCAATTCCGTGGGGCGTAATGGGTGCTACAATCGTATCATCCCCGTACGGGTCCCAGTCTATCCCCACCAAAACACCTCATCCAGCGAACATTCAAGTCCTTCTTCACTTTACCTCAACCTTCTCTTTTGCCTTCATTATAAAACCTTGCTGGCCAATTGTGATGATGTTGTTTACCAGCCAGTAGAGGACAAGGCCGCTGGGAAACCCCCAGAACATAAAGGTAAATACAACGGGAAGAAGATTCATCATCTTCTGCTGGGTAGGATCGACACCGGCAGAGGGGGTCATTTTCTGCTGGAAATACATGGACACACCCATCAAGAGAGGCAACAACCGGAGGGGAAGAGTATATCCGTACAGATGAAAATCGAACAGATATTCAGGCGCAGAGAGATCGTTGATCCACCAGGCAAAGGGAGAGTGTCTTAGTTCAATCGCGACAAGGAGGGCCTTGTAAAGGGCGAAGAAGACAGGAATTTGCAGGACCATGGGTAGACACCCCGACAGGGGATTGATCTTGTAGGTTTTGTAGAGGGTCATTACTTCCTGGTTCAAACGCGATTTGTCGTCTTTATACTTCTCCTTCAGCTTCTTCATGTAGGGCTGAATTTCCTGCATCTTTTTCATGGAGATAAAGCTTTTTCGCGTCAATGGGTAAAAGAGGATCTTGATAAGGATGGTGAGGAGTATAATATCGATGCCGTAATTTCCCGAGACTCTGTTGGAATATTTCAGGAGGAGGACAAGAGGCTTGGCAATCCACCCGAAAAATCCGTAGTCGAGGACCGACTCAAACTTTCCCCCTACCCCGTGTAAAACATTGCTTTCTTTTGGACCAATATACGCTTTAATGGAATAATTGTAGGAATCCCCCGGATTAAGACGTTTTGAGTCTTCCGTGAAGAGGATCGAGATACCCTCCTCTCCGAGGGGAACCGCCTTCGTTACCTGGCCGTGATTGTCAGGAATACAGCCCAAGGTAAAATATTTACTGTCCACTGCGATCCAGTTTGCACTGGCTTTAGGCTTCTTCCCCTTCCCAATTTTTTTAAGAGTAAATCTTTTTACATCAGAACCAATTGCAGCAACGAGTCCTTTGAAAGAATACTTGTCACCCTTGAGTGCTTCAGTGTAATCCTGAATGATCTCAACCCCGGGCGTCACCTCCCGTTCTGAGGACGTCCCGTTTCGATACTCCGTTGCAATATCTACGACGTAGGAATCGCCGTGGAAGGTATAGATGCGGACTATCTCGAACCCTCCCCGTGATTTCCAAGTAAAAAGGATCTTTTTTGTATCCTTAGAGCCTAATGTGAGAGGACCCGATTGTGTGTGAAATACGAGGGTGGGGGGGAGAGGGGGGTTTGAGTGTGACGTATTGATTTGATAGGGGAACCCCTTCTGGCCATCTGTTCCGATCAGATTGACTCCCTTTGCCTTTTCCCCAGGCTTTTCTCTGTACTTTTTCAGTGTAAAACGTGAAAAACCCCCTCCGGAACTATTGAGAAGTGCATGATAGAGTGGTGTATCTATCTCGAGTGACTTTGACAGGGCTTTTGTTGACGCCAGAGCAACCCTGGTTTCTTTTTTCACAGGGGCTTCCGGGATTTCCCCCGCCACTTGCGCTCTCTTTTTCTCTTCCTGGCTTTTCGCCTTCTCTTTCTTCTCTACTTTCTCAACGGGTGCCGTTTCCTCTTTTATGGTCTTCTTATGTTTTTCCAGATAGAGCTGAAAAACGAGAAGTACAGCAAAAGAAAGGACCATCGCAAGAATTGTTCTCTTTACCATTTCCACACCTTTCCCGATATTCGTTTTGGATGATCAACTCCGCCGGAGAAGAGTGGGTTACACCTGAAGATTCTTAAAATCCCCTGGAGAACGCCTAAAAGAGGACCGTTCAATTTCACCGCATCGACCATGTAGGAAGAACAGGAGGGATAGTAGCGGCATCTGGCAGGAAGGAAAGGGGAGAGAAAGCGCCGGTATGTCTTCACACAAAGAATAATCATTCTTTCCACTATTGTGATCACAAATCTCATAGATCCGCCTTGACAAGGGCCCGAAAAAATTCTTCAGACACAGTGTGGAGTGTTTCATTTTTCTCCACATACCTAACAATGACCACGATGTCCACTCCCTGTGGGATCCGTTCATTGTGAACCCTGAACGTTTCCCGCAAAATTCTCTTGATCCGATTTCTCACCACGGCGTTTCCCACACGCCTTCCCACAGAAATCCCGATCCTTTTGCTGTTATCAGTCCGTCTTTGGAAAAACAGAGTGAAATGCCGGGTAGCAACCCTTCGCCCCTCTGAGATGATTTTTTTATACTCGAAGGGTCGATGAATACGTCTATCTTTTCCGAAGGTAAATCGGTGCCCCATCACCCTATACTACTGTTTCCCGGTAACAGCAACCGCAAGCCGTTTCCGCCCCTTGGCCCGCCTCCTCTTGAGAATCGCCCTTCCCGCTCGGGTCGACATCCTCTTTCTAAAACCGTGAGTTCTCAGCCTACGAAGATTATGGGGTTGATACGTCCGTTTCATTTCCACCTCTTTTCCCGTCTCAAGTCAAATAAGTTATATAGTTTATTTTTTATTCATGTAAAAAGTCAACAGGAAATAGAAAAGATTTGTCCATATATCCGTTTTCTTTTTTCTCTCTCATTATTTCCTACTTTCTCCTTGAAATGAGGCTCTCACTGTGATAGGTTCCTTACTACTTGTAATCTCCATTCTAGGGGGGACATCTTTCAATTTGAGCGGGCTTAACGAGAGGCTTCATGGGATATTTTTATTCTTCCGCAGCTATTTTTCACTTTAAAGTCAAGGACCTACACACTTATCCACAATTGTTGATAAGTCTGTTAATAACTCCTCATTCCAGAGAGTTAAGAACCTTTCCAAAATCAGGGATTTTTTCCCGATTACACCCTTCATAATCAATGTCTGAAAATGTATGGGAAAACATATTGAAGGAACTCGAGACACACCTGTCCGAACAGGTAATTGACACCTGGTTTCGTCCATTGAACTATGTGGCTTTCGAAAACAACCAACTTCTTCTCGAGGTGCCCCACAGGTTTTTCAGGGAGTGGATCGAGGAAAACTATATCGACCAGTTTCTGGAATCCTCGAAACATATACTTGGAAAAGATGTAACAGTACGCTTCATTTCCGAGAACAGAAAACCCCAGGATGAGGAGATATTCAAGGACCGCCTCCTGGTACCAGAAAAAAGGAGGGACCCTCCCGCGAATCACCAGGGAACGATTAATCCTCTCTATACCTTCGAGAGTTTTGTTGTGGGTCAGGGAAACCAGTTTGCCCATGCTGCGTGCTCAGCCGTTGCGAGCAATCCCGCTAAACACTATAACCCTCTCTTTATTTACGGAGGTGTTGGGTTGGGAAAAACCCATCTATTGAACGCCATCGGCAATGACGTGTTAAATGGTAATCCATCGGTCCGTGTCAGGTACATGAGTTCGGAAAAGTTTACCAACGAGCTTATTACATCGATACGTTTTCAGAAAATAGATCCTTTTCGAATTAAATTCCGAGGAGTTGATCTTCTGCTCATCGATGACATTCAGTTCATTGCAGGGAAAGAGAGAACCCAAGAGGAGTTTTTTCATACTTTTAACGATCTCTATAACTCCTCCAAGCAGATTGTGGTTACTTCAGATAATCTTCCGAAAGATATACACGATCTGGAGGAGAGGCTTCGTTCCCGATTTGAGTGGGGACTCATCGCAGACATTCAGCCACCTGACACTGAAACTAAAGTTGCCATTCTCAGAAAAAAAGCCGAGATTTTAAGAGTTCATTTGCCGGACGATGTGGCTTTCTTTCTCGCGTCATCCGTGAAATCAAACATACGAGAACTTGAAGGATCCTTAAAACGTCTTTACGCGTACTCTTCCCTTTCGGACAGAGAAATTACCCTATCCCTCGCAAAGGAAGTTCTCTCCTCCCTTCTTAAAAACGGGACGCCGAATGTTTCTCCCGATATGATAATGAAGACAACTGGATCATATTTCCAGGTAAAAATTAACGACATGAAATCGAGCAGGAAACACAAGGTAATTACCTTTCCCCGGCAGATTGCAATGTATCTCATACGCCAATATACGGAGCTTTCTCTCCCAGAAATCGGACAGAAATTCGGAGGGAGAGATCATACAACAGTACTTCACGCGGTTAAAAAGATCACTCGAAAGATTCAGGAAGATCCTCAGACCGCACGTGCAATAGAGGAGATCAAGAAAATTCTTGAAGAATCATAAGGGAATATGTGTGGATAAAGATGGTGATAACAATCAGGTAATGGGGAAAAGAATAAGAAAAAAAATTGTATCCACATATCACAATCTCTTTCCCCTTTCTATCAACAGAAGAAGGGATCATTTCACTCTTTTTCTTCCGCACCTTATGGACATTACCACAATTTCACAACCACTATGATTACTACTGTTTTTATACTATAAGAAGTAATAATAATTTATTGCCCTGTTGAAAAAGGAGAAGACCATGGAACTGATCGTTGGTAAGGGAGAATTTGAAAAGGTATTGCAAAAAATTCAGGGAGTATCTGAAAAGAGACATGCCATCCCTGTTCTCTCCCATTTTCTTATGAGTGCAAAGGAAGGAACGATCCGTGTGACTGCCACGGACCTCGACATTATTATGAAAGGTTCCTGCGGTGCTGATGTGAAGAAGGAGGGAGAGTATCTGGTTCCTACGCGAAAGATGCTCGATATTATAAAGGTTCTTCCCACCGAAACCGTATCAATAGAGTTGATGGAGAATGGCTACCTATCCATACGATCGGGAAAGAGCCGCTTCAAGATTGCGGGCCTTCCTGCCAAGGAATTTCCCGATCTTCCAGGTAAGGAGGAGGGAGTGGCATTTTCAATACAGTCAGCAGAGATGAAATTTATGATCGACAGGATAATTCAGTTTGTTGCCTCGGAAGATTCCAGAGTCGAGACGACGGGGGTCTACTGTGAGAAGGTAACAAAAGAGGGGGAGGAGAAGATCCGACTCGTGGGCACTGATGGGCACCGTCTTGCTTTTGTAGAGGAAAAAGCTGAAAATATTCCTGACAGGTTGGCAGAAGGGATTATTGTCCCGCGAAAGGGGATAATGGAAGTGAGAAAGATGCTCGATGGAGAGGGAGGAGAAGTACATTTTTCAATAGGCCAGAGCTTTATCAGTACGGAGAGGGATAACTTTGAAATAATCATACGTCTTATAGGGGGAGAATTCCCCGACTACAAAGAGGTGATTCCCTCATCCTTTACCCGGACTGTTACTGTTGATAGAGACAGGTTTGTCGAGGTTTTAAAAAGGGTATCTGTAATTGCAGCAGAAAAGCTCAAAACTGTCCTCTTCTCTATCAAGGAGAACAAAGTTGAGGTTACCTCAACAAGCCCCGATTATGGAGAGGGGAACGATGTGTTCGATGGAGAAGTAGAGGGAGACGAAATCAAGGTAGGATTTAATGCTCGTTACCTTCTCGATGTAGCGGCTTCATCTGGAGGCGAGAAACTTGTTATGAAAATTGTGAACGAAATGTCTCCAGTACTTTTTCACCCAGGGGAGAGAGACGATTTCCTCTCTGTCGTCATGCCGATCAGGACAACTATTTAGGGGATGTTTCTTGCGTACCTGGAACTCGTGAATTTCCGGAACATTCGGAAGCTTCGATTGAATCTCACAAAAGGGATTACTGTGCTCTGGGGAGACAACGGAGAGGGCAAAACAAATCTCATAGAGTCAATTTATGCTCTTTCCTACGGAAGATCCTTGCGTAAATGTGGGAACTCTCGGATGATTATGAAAGACGAAGAGGAATCAATTGTTAAAGGAATAGTCCACGACGGAGGAGGAGAGCTTTCAGTTTCATTGATACTCAGGAAAAGAGGAGGAACAATTCCCTTCACCCAGGGAAAACGTGCCGCGCGCTACACTGATTTTGCGGGAAAACTCAAGAGTGTTTCTTTCGTACCCGGAGATATTTATATTCTCTTTGGTTCTCCACCGGGAAGGAGAAAGATGATTGACCAGACCGCGGCGATGGTCAAACCTCTTCATATAGAGATTCTTCTCGATTTCATGAAGTGCCTGCGCCAGAGAAACCGCCTTCTCACTATCGTGAGAGAAGGAAAAGCTCCGGAAGCTGTTCTGAACTCCTTTGACGAGGAGTTGTGTAAGCTTGCCGGGGAATTGAGTGAGAGAAGAAGAGAGTTTGTTAAAAAACTATCCGCTCCTCTACAGGAAAGCTTCCGGGAGATAGAGGGAAATGGGGAAATTTCAATAGAGGGGTCCTTCTCCTTTGATAGGGATGAGTTCAAGGGATGGAGAAAACGTGATATCGCGCGGGGAAGAACCAACTATGGTCCCCACAGAGACGATTTTACAATAATGATAGACGGAAAAGATGGGAGATACTTTGCATCCCAGGGAATCCGGCGCATCCTCGCAGTATCTTTCCGCCTTGCCCAGGCACATATTCTTTTTGAGAACACAGGGACAAAACCGTTGCTACTCCTCGACGACATAACCTCTGAGATTGATCCGAGAAGACGAAGAAATATGTTAAGACTCGTGGAACATACAGGGTTCCAAACTATCCTTACCACTACGGAAGAGAAACTTATCGCTGAAGAGTTTGAAGGCAATTTTCGATCACTGAAGATTCAAAAGGGAGCGATTGTATAGTATAATTATTTAGTTTGATCACACACGGGGAAGAGGACACGATGGAAAAGGGAAAAAACATCGGAACTAATGGAATTGAAAAGGGAAATTTGTATACAGCGGACAACATAAAAGTTCTGAAAGGTCTCGAGGCTGTGAGAAAACGGCCAGCCATGTACATCGGGAGTACGGATTCGTATGGCCTGCACCATCTCGTGTATGAAGTGGTGGATAACAGTGTCGACGAAGCAGTCGCGGGATATTGCAACCAGATACTTGTATCGATCAACCCGGAGGGGACTGTAACCGTAGATGATAACGGCCGGGGAATTCCTGTGGAACAGCACAGCGGGGAGCATAAATCTGCAGCAACAGTGGTTCTGACCACCCTCCACGCGGGGGGAAAATTCGATAACTCGACCTACAAGGTATCAGGTGGACTCCACGGAGTAGGGATCTCTGTGGTCAATGCTCTTTCGGAATGGCTCGATCTGGAGGTTCGAAGGGAAGGAACCATTTATTTCCAGAGATTTGAAAAGGGCCTTCCCTCAGGTGATTTAAAATCTACGGGAAAAACGAGGAAAAAGGGAACGAAGATCACCTTCAAACCGGATCCGGAAATATTTCAGGAGACGGAATTTTCCTACGAAACGATTTCAGGTCGACTCCGGGAACTCTCTTTTTTAAACGGAGGATTGAAAATCTATGTGGCTGATGAAAGAACGGGGAAATCGAACGAGTTTTATTATAAGGGCGGAATCAAAGCCTTTGTCGAACACCTGAACCGGAATCGCCGCTCCCTCATAGGCAAACCGATCTTCATAAGCGGAGAGAGAGACCAGATCATCGCTGAGGTAGCTCTCCAGTACAACGATTCCTACCAGGAGACTGTTCTTTCCTTCGTGAACAACATCCACACTCACGAAGGGGGGACCCATCTTGTGGGATTTCGGAGTGCCCTGACGAGGGCAATCAATACATATGCAAAAACAAGGAACCTCCTGAAGGGGGTGAAAGAGAATCTCCAGGGAGACGATGTCCGTGAAGGCCTCACGTCAGTCATAAGCGTAAAGATACCGGAACCTCAGTTCGAAGGACAGACGAAGACAAAGCTCGGAAACAGCGAAGTGAAAGGCATCGTCGATTCACTG
The DNA here is from genome assembly GCA_964587345.1 of uncultured bacterium. GTDB lineage: Bacteria > Desulfobacterota > Deferrimicrobia > J040 > J040 > CAZPLX01. The sequence goes on along the minus strand of CAZPLX010000001.1, from coordinate 19,338 downwards.
GTATATGAAGGGCTGTCGAACTTCTTCGAGGAAAACCCGTCGGTGGTTAAGAAAATCGTCGAGAAAGGTGTGGAGGCGGCGAAAGCCAGAGAAGCTGCGCGAAAAGCGAAGGAGCTCACAAGGAGGAAAGGAGCTCTCGACACATCTACTCTCCCTGGAAAACTCGCGGATTGCCAGGAAAAGGATCCTTCACAGTGCGAACTTTTCATCGTTGAGGGAGATTCCGCAGGGGGAAGCGCAAAACAGGCACGGGACCGTCGTTTCCAGGCGATTCTCCCACTGAAAGGGAAAATCCTTAATGTGGAAAAAGCACGCTTCGACAAGATGCTCTCATCACAGGAGATAAGAACTCTCATCACAGCCCTCGGAACAGGAATCGGGAAGGATGATTATGACCCGTCAAAGCTCCGTTACGGGAAGGTGATCCTTATGACGGATGCTGACGTTGACGGGGCACATATTCGAACCCTTTTGCTTACCTTCTTTTATCGTCAGATGCAGGAACTTGTCGATCGGGGAAACCTCTATATTGCCCAACCCCCTCTGTACGGTGTGAAAAAAGGAAAAACGATCAAGTATCTACAGAACGAGGAAGAATTGGAAGAATATCTGATTAACAACGGGAAAGAGGGTGTCCGGGTCGTAAGAGATGGGGAGACGGCGATAACGGGGCAGCGTCTCTTCGGGTTTTCAAAAAAGATTTCCCGTTTCAAATTTCTCCTCACCAGGAAAGAAAAGAAAGGCATTCCCCTGGGACTCACGAAAATTCTTGCCCTTGAGGGAAAACTTGACGTGGGAAAACTCGAGGAACCGGCCTTTCTCAAAGACTATTTTTCCGCACTGGAGGAGAAGCTACTCACCGTTACGGGAGATCTGACCGATTACAGGTTCGAAATAGATGAAGAAGAGGAAAACGGGAGTTACTTTGTGATCATACAGATGAAAGAAAGAGGAGTGTCACGGACAACGAGGATCGATTACCGGTTCGTGAACTCAAGTGATTTCAAAGAGTTAAAATCACTCGCACTCACTCTGACCAACACAGTTCCTCTCCCTCTGAAAGTGAAAGTAAATGGGGATGGGGTCCAGGTCCACACATACCTGGCTCTTCTCGGTATGGTTATGGTTCAGGGGAAAAAGGGAATAGAAATACAGCGCTATAAAGGGCTTGGGGAAATGAATCCCGATCAACTCTGGGAAACCACAATGGATCCTGACCGGCGGGCAATGAAGAAGGTAACTGTAGAGGATGATCTCTACACGGACGAGATCTTCAATGTTCTTATGGGAGATCGGGTAGAGCCGAGAAGGGAGTTCATCGACCAAAATGCGCTTGAAGTATCCTTCCTCGACATATGAGTGAGTGTCTGGTGTCTGTGGAATACTCAAAAAAAAAGGGAGCATAGCAGATGGGTGAAGGTATTCGGGTCTACCCGGTGAACATCGAAGAGGAGATGAAAAGATCATACCTTGATTACGCCATGAGCGTAATCATTGGACGAGCGCTTCCCGATGTGAGAGACGGCCTGAAACCTGTCCACAGGCGGATACTTTTTTCCATGCACGAGCTGGGAAATCAGTGGAACAAGCGCTACAAAAAATCAGCAAGAGTTGTGGGAGATGTGATCGGCAAGTATCACCCTCACGGAGACACAGCAGTCTATGACGCTCTTGTCAGAATGGTACAGGACTTTTCTCTTCGTTACCCCCTGGGGGATGGACAGGGAAACTTCGGGTCGATCGACGGAGACTCGGCGGCTGCCATGAGGTATACAGAGGTTCGCATGACGAAGCTCGCCGGAGAACTCCTGGCGAACATCGAGAAAAATACTGTTGAAATGATCCCCAACTACGATGGATCTCTCAAGGAACCGGTGGTCCTTCCCGCGAGAGTTCCGAATTTACTCATAAATGGCGGAAGTGGCATTGCAGTGGGGATGGCAACGAATATTCCCCCTCATAATTTGCGGGAAGTGGTGAAAGCGCTCGTGGCGTTGATCGATAACGGATTTCTCACCAACGAAGAGTTGATGGGCCATATTCTCGCCCCCGATTTCCCCACGGGGGGGATTATCTACGGTACGGAAGGGATCAGGGAAGCCTACATGACCGGAAGGGGGTCTGTTACGATACGTTCCGATGCATTTGTTGAACAGGTGAAAAGAGGAGACAGGCAGAGTATCGTGGTGACCTCGATCCCCTACCAGGTGAACAAATCCCGTCTTGTGGAGAAAGTTGCTGAACTCGTGAAGGGGAAGGAGATTGAAGAAATTTCTGATATCAGGGACGAATCCGACCGCGACGGCACCCGTGTAGTCTTCGAGCTTAAAAAAGGCGCGATTCCTGAAATCGTGTTGAACAAGCTCTACAAGAAAACACAGATGCAGAACAGTTACGGTATCCAGTTGCTCGCTATTGCGAGAAATCAGCCGAAAACATTTAATCTGAAAGAAATTCTCACCGAATTCATCCATTTCAGAAAAGAAATTGTCACACGGAGAACACTCTTCGATCTCAATAGGGCGAAAGCGAGGGCCCATATCCTGGAAGGATTTCTCATCGCCCTCAAAAACCTCGAAGCGGTAATCCAGTTGATCAGAAAATCGAAAGACGTGAAAAGTGCACAGGAGGGACTTGTAAAGGTGTTCTCCCTGTCGGAGATACAGGCAAAAGCGATTCTCGAAATGCGCCTTCAGAGGTTAACAGGCCTGGAGCGGAAAAAGATCAAAGATGAATACGAAGAAATCCAAAAAGAGATAAAGAAGCTCGAGTTGATCCTGGCTGATGAGAAAGCGCTCCTCTCGGTTATCAAGGAGGAACTCAGGGAAGTTGCCGCTGAATTCGGGGATGATCGACGGTCCCAGATAATTGAAACAAGGGAAGATATCAACCTGGAAGACTTGATTATGGATGAAGAAATGGTTGTAACAGTTACCCACAACGCCTACATCAAGAGAAGTCCGATAAGCATTTACAGGGCCCAGAAACGGGGTGGACGGGGCAAGATTGGCATGGGGACAAAAGAAGAGGATTTTGTGGCTCATCTTTTCATCGCTTCAACCCATTCCTACCTCATGTTTTTCAGCAATAAGGGACGTGTTTTCTGGAAAAAAGTACATGAAATTCCTGAAGTTTCCCGGACAGGAAGGGGGAGGGCCATCATCAATCTTCTCCCGGTATCCCAGGGGGAAGTGATCACGGCTGTTCTCCCGGTGAAAGAGTTTTCCCCGGGAAACTACATCCTTATGGCAACGGAAAAAGGAGTGATTAAAAAGACGGATATGATGGAGTTTTCCAGACCCCGGAGCAGCGGGATTATTGCCCTTACCCTTAAAGAGGATGACAACCTCATGAATGCCGCCATCTCCTCAGGAGAGGACGATGTGATCATCATAACGCAGAAGGGATTTTCCATACGTTTCAGTGAAAAAGACGTGCGTCCCATGGGAAGGCAGGCTGCGGGAGTAAGGGGAATCGCCCTGAAAAAGGATGACAAGGCTGTGAGGATGGACATCGTTCGTGAAGAGGGGAAAATTCTCACGGTAACTGAACTTGGGTATGGAAAGAGGACAGATGTAGGTGAGTATCGGAGGCAATCGCGGGGTGGCAAGGGAATCATCACCTTAAAGGTAACCGAGCGCACGGGCAATGTTGTGGGATCGATCCTTGTCTCTGTGGACGATCAGGTCATGCTCATATCAGATAGTGGTAAAATAATCCGGTTACGGGTAAACGAGATTCGCACAGTGGGAAGAAATACCCAGGGGGTAAAGCTCATGGGCATTGAAAGAGAAGAGGAACGGTTACAGGCGGTAGCGAAACTCGCGGAAAAAGAGGAATGAAACGTCTGATCCCTCTCATTCTCCTTGTCCTGTTCCTGGCAGGATGTTCCGAGCCTGCAAAGAAGCTTTTTGTGGAAGGGGAGACTCTTGCGAGCCGGGGCGTGTGGGAAGAGGCACGGGAAAAATTCATCGACCTTGTTGAGAGGTACCCCGACTCCCGCTACGCGCCTGAGGCTACAGTGAGAATAGCCGATATCTTCGGCTTCGTGGACAAGGAATTTGAAACGGCTCTTGATATCTACGGCTCCCTGGTTCTCACCTATCCCCAGTCCCGTTTGGTTCCTGAAGCCCTCCTCAAGAAGGCAGAAATTTTAAAAGAGAAAAAACGGGACATCGCGGGAAGTCTCGAGACTCTGGAGCGAATCTATCAGCAGTATCCTGACTGTTCCCGGAAGGAATATCTCCTGATTCTCATGGCACGCTGTCTGGAAGGGAGAGAGAGCTTTGCGCGGGAAAGAAATACTCTCATCGAATTGATCCGGGAGCATCCCTCCTCCAGATTCGGGGAAGAGGCGAGTTACATGTACGGGATGGCGTGTCTCGGTGATGGACTGATCGATGAGTCCCTTCTTGCTTTTAAAAACATGCTTGGGAAGTATCCCGGGGGAAGGTTTGCCGCAAAAGCTGAGATCGGGTACGCAGAGGCATTAAAAGAGAAGATGGGTAAAGATGAGGCGGCTGGATATCTGTCGGCTGTGGTAGACCGCTATCCTCCCCACGACAGGGTGGTTATCAACCGGAGAATTGTTCATCTGAAGAAGGCCCTGCCCATTTCAAAAATAAGAATTCCTGGCAGGCACCTGGGAGTCAGGCATTGAAAAGAGGAAAAATCTACCGTTACTCTCAGCGGGCAAAACTTGAGGATCTCGTTCGGATCGTCTCTGAGAACGAGGTATCGGCAGAGGGTCTTGAAGAAATTGCCCGGGACATGTCCCGTTTCGGGAACAGCTCTGTGGGGCCTCTCATGTCTGCACTCGAGAAAACGTTGGATGAGAACGCCTTTTACCGTCTCACGTACCTGATTGAATGTCTCCAGAATTACAGTTTTGTGGAGGGCCTTTTAAGAATGCTCTTGACTCGGGATCTTCCTCCCTCTCTCAGGGGACAGCTCCTGAACGTTCTGAACAACTATGACGTGGATATCTCCGATTCCCTCCTCAACGTTACGGAGGGAGATGGGCGGGCGGTGACTGAAAGCTTTGTGGACCTGACCATTCGGGATGAGAACATGCTCGAGAATTTTCTCGAGGAGTTCCAGCACCTTGAATTCGATCTTCAGATGGAAATACTCAACCGGATTGCATCTATCCGAAGCACACGTTCTGTATTCATCCTCTTCGTGCTCTCTTCAATGCCGCTGTCCCCGATTGCACGCCATGCGGCAAATGCTCTTGGGAGGATCAGGGATGGCATGGCACTTTCCGCACTTATACGGGTCGAAGGCCGGACCCGAAGCGGAGCATTGAAGCGTGAGGTTGAGCGCTCCATCAGGAGGCTCCAACTCATGGGAGTGGAAAAAGGGAAACGTTTTTTCCGCTTCCCTGAAGGGCCATTTTACAAAGTATTTGCAAGTAGAATAGATGGACTCGGAGAATTCACCGTAAGCTTTTCCCGCTACTACGACCATCGGAAAAGATTTCTTGCAATGAGCGTTTTCCAGATAAACGAGGAGTGTGGGCTGACAGAATGTTTCGGTCACATGAAGATCTCAAAGAGAAATTTTGACAACAGTGTTTCTGGTCTGGTAAAGGCCCGGGTGACTGTCGAAGTTCCCTACGAGTACGGGATACGCCTCTTGCGGCACGGAATGTATCTGAGCGATCAGGATGATGAAATGTATCCTCCTGAAATGGCCCTGAGGGAGCAGGTTCTGGATGGGAACGAACTCTATCCGGAAAAACATTGTTCCAGGGTTCAGTGCCTGGACTCCGGGAAAGAGCTGAATAATCTTTCCCTTCTCAAGAGAACAGGGTCTCTGATCTCAATACCCGAGTGCTCGGAGTGGTTACTCTCAACAAGGAAAACTTTCGAATACGCGGAGGCCGGATGGGGGGGCAAAGAAGGAGAGATAGGCGACATGGAGAGCCCCCGGGAGCGCCGTCTTCTGAAAGGATATATAAGGGAGTGTATCCGTCCCATGAGGGAGAATCTTAGGGACAGGCTCTTCCTGGCGGCCGAAATGATGGAACAGGGAATGAGGCCGAAAAAGTATGTTCGGGCCGCTTTATGCGCAGCTCTCAACATGGGCGAAGGGGGAAGCCTTGCCTTTACCCGTCATCCCTTCGTCGTGGCCCTTGCGAAAGAATCTTTGAAGGAAGCGGTAGAGTATCTCCGCGAGGGGGGTGACTACACCTCTTTCTTCGGTGAGTTTGATGATGAGGGGTAGCCGCGAGGGGAAGCTTACAGTAGTAGGGGCCGGATCATGGGGTACAGCTATGTCTGTTGCCCTGAGCGGAAATTTTTCCACTGTCTCCCTCTGGGCCCATAGTGAGTCGACTCGCGCGTTTCTGAGTGAAAAAAGAGAAAACAGCGTGTATCTCCCCGGTGTTTCCCTTCCCGAAAACGTAGTGCCCACGGGCGATCTCGAGGAAGCTCTCTCAGGGGGAACGATCGTCCTCTTCGCTCTTCCCACCCAGCACACGAGAGAAATCGCCACACAGGCGGCACCTCTGATTGCAAAAACCCATCTCGTGTCTCTTTCAAAAGGTATGGAAACCGGCTCTTTCAAGCGAGTGAGCGAGATTCTCGAAGAAGAAATAGGCGATGCCACAGGATCACCAGTGTCGGTCCTTTCAGGCCCGACTTTTGCGAAAGAGGTGGCGGCGGGAAAGCCTGCAGCTGCCACAATTGCATCCCGTGATTTTTCGGAAGCGAGTGAACTCCAGCAACGGTTGAGTACCCGGCGTCTGCGTCTTTACGCTGATGGAGACGTGAAAGGTGTGGAAATCGGGGGAGCAGTGAAAAACGTGATTGCCATAGCTACAGGGATTGCAGATGGTCTCGAATTCGGATTCAACGCGAGGGCGGCACTCATCACAAGAGGACTCGCCGAGATGAAGCGGCTGGGAGAGGCACTCGGAGCAGCGAAAGAAACATTCCACGGCCTTGCGGGGATGGGTGATCTCATCCTTACCTGCACAGGGGAGCTATCCAGGAACAGGACCTTTGGATTCCGAATCGGACAGGGAGAGACCCCCGAAACGATACTCGGGAGCATGAAGATGGTTGCAGAAGGGGTGAAAACTTCATGGGCAGTAAACGGAGTGAGGGAAACAATCGGGCTGGATATGCCCATCTCCGAGCAGGTGCACCACATTCTCTACCACGGGAAGAAGGCCCACCAGGCGGTGGCAGAGCTTTTGTCCCGCTCACTGAAACGTGAAAAGGAGTAAAATAAGAAGTTATGCGTGAGATTACATCTAAACAGGATCGGGTACGCACGCTCCTCGCTGATAGAAATGGGATACTCCTCTCACACAACTATCAGAGGGACGAAATTCAGGAAATTGCCGATATTACAGGAGATTCCCTCGGATTGAGCATGGAGGCCGCGAAGACTGAGAAATCTGTCATTGTTTTTTGCGGTGTTCATTTCATGGCGGAGAGCGCGGCTATACTTTCTCCGAAAAAGCGGGTGATCCTTCCCCGGAAGGATGCAGGTTGCCCCATGGCGGATATGATCACCGGGGAAGATCTTCGCTCCTTCCGAGAGGATAATGAAGACCACGTGGTTGTTACCTATGTGAACTCCACGGCAGAAGTGAAAGCCTGGTCCGATATATGCTGTACCTCTGCCAACGCGGTGTCTGTTGTTCGCCACGTTCCTCCTGAGAAAAAGGTGTTCATGGTGCCCGACAGAAATCTCGCACGGTATGTCGAGGCGAAAACGGGACGGGGACTCTCCTGGTGGAACGGATACTGTCCAACTCACGACCGGTTGACAGAAGAGGATATTGTTGAAATGAAAAAGCTCCATCCCTCTGCTCTTGTTGTGGTCCATCCAGAATGCAGGGAGGAAGTGGTGGAGAGAGCAGACCATGTCTGTTCCACATCGGGAATGTATCAATTCTGCAGGGAATCAAAAGCAAAAGAATTTATCATAGGGACAGAGATGGGAATTCTGTACCGTCTGAAAAAGGAGAACCCCTCTAAAACCTTTCACCTTGGCTCTAAAGCTCTTATCTGTCCGAACATGAAACTCACCACTCTGGACGATGTGATCGAGTCTCTTGAGAAAATGGAGAACATCGTGACAGTACCCGCAGAGATTAGCAAGAGGGCAAAGAAGGCCCTCGACGCGATGGTGAGGGTTCCGCGAGATTCGTGATCTGTTCATGGCCAGTTCTCACCGACACATGTCCCTAAACGAAAAATCGCAAGGACGGACCGCAGTACGGAAATGGCATCGGATGATGCCTTTTACAGGAGTAGTGTACGCCCTCTTAAGGCATCTCGAAAAGAAGAGGAAAAGAGCGGTACTTGTCGTTCCGGGGAAGAAAGATGCCGAGGAGGCAATGCGCTGTGTAGAGGCCTTCGGAGGGAAGGGTTTCACCTCTTCTTTCCCTCATTACGAACTCAATCCTTATGAACATTCATCTCCAGATCCAAAAATCGTTTCACAACGCATCGAGACCCTCAAGGGAATATCCAAGGGCAAAGTATCCCTTGTGGTAACGACTGCGGAGGGGTTTTCATCCTTTACGATTCCCCCGGAAATCCTTTTGGAAAAGGAATTTCGCGTGATCCGCGGCCAGGAGGCAGACAGGGAAGAACTCGTCAATTGGCTCGGGAAGAACGGTTTTGAGCGGATTCCTGAGGTATCTGATCCAGGAGATTTTGCGCTGCGGGGGGGAATCATCGACTGCTATCCGCCAGGGACACCACTTCCGGTTCGCATAGAATTCAACGGGGACAGGGTAGAGTCTGTACGGCTTTTCGATCCTCCCTCCCAGCGGACTGTTGAGTGGCGGGAGGAGGCTATCCTCTCTCCTGTCTCGGAGGTTATCGAGGGACATTGGGGAGGAGAAGAAGATGAACTGCCCGCTTCTGTCTGCTCTTTTATCCGTGAGGGAATCCGGAGCCCGGGGGTTGAATTCCAGCTCCCCAGAATTTATGGAAAGGTGGGGTTTCTCACCGATTATTTTGGTGATGATCCTGAGGTCGTGTTCTACAACTACACGGAAGTGGAGAAAAGGTGCCGTTTTTTATCGGAGTTAGCCCACTCCATATGGAAGGGAAGTGGTGATGATTTTCCTCCTCCTGAAGAGCTCTGGATCAGCCCCGGAGAGCTTGGTGCCATAAGTGAGAAGTTTTCAACCAGGGCCTTCGATCTCCTTCCGGGATCTGAGGTTCAAGACACCTTTTTCGGATATGATCTTGAATTTCCCACCCAATTCATGCCTTCTGGGGTCGCTTTTAAGAAGATTGAAAGCGCAGTTTCCCTTGTCAAAGATGTGAGAAGAGATGGGTGGACTGTTCTGTTTACTGCACGGGGAGAATACCGCCTCCAGGTTCTGGGGAAACTGTTGCGGGAACATGAGATTTTTCCTCTCCCGATGAAAGAGGGGGAGGAGATCGAAGGGAATGGAAGTCGCCTCTATTTTATTGTTTCCGGGATTAAAGAGGGATTCATTGAGAAAAAAGAGGGATTATTGGTTCTCACAGAGGGTGATATCCTCGGTAAAAGGGCCATATCACCCACCAGCACAGGAAAAAGAAGGAAAAAGGAACATTTCCACGATATATTTGGAGCAAACGACTATATAGTGCATGATGATTATGGGATAGGGCAATTTAAGGGGTTAGAAAGGAAGAAAGTGGGTGGAAACATCGCAGATTTCGGGGTAATCGAGTATTCTGGTGGGGATTTGCTTTATCTTCCAGTCACAAGATTTGATCTTATTCAACGCTACAGAGGGGGAGAGCGAGGTGACCCTCTGATGGATAGACTCGGGGGGAAGAAGTGGCAGGCTACGAAGAAGAAGGTGAAAGCGAGGGTTCAGAAAATAGCGGCAGAGCTCCTATCCATTTATGCGGCAAGGGAAATGAGTCACACACCTCCCTTCCCCGAACCAGATGGGGTCTACGAAGAGTTTGCGGGAGATTTCGAGTTCGAGGAAACCCCGGACCAGGAAAGGGCGATTAAGGAAGTTATGGACGATCTTACCGGGAAAGAGGTCATGGACCGTCTCGTATGCGGTGATGTGGGGTACGGGAAGACGGAAGTTGCCTTACGCGCAGCCTTTCTTACCGCCATGTCTGGAAAGCAGGTGGCTCTTCTCTGCCCTACCACAGTTCTCGCAGAGCAGCACCTGCGGACCTTTACCAGGCGATTCGAGAAATTTCCCGTTCAGGTGGAAGCCCTGAGCCGATTCGTGCAAAAAGAAGATCAGGATAAGGTTCTGAAAGGGCTCGAAGGGGGAACAGTAGATATCGTGATCGGAACACACCGCCTTCTTCAGGGAGATCTGGAGTTCAGGGAGCTGGGTCTCCTTATTGTGGACGAAGAACAGAAGTTTGGCGTCATGCACAAGGAGAAACTGAAAAAACTTCGGCCCTCTGTCAACATTCTTACCCTTACGGCAACTCCCATTCCCAGGACGTTGAACATTGCGTTATCGGGGATCAGGGATATCAGCATTATTTCGACACCCCCAAGGGAACGGCTGTCCATCAGGAACTTCGTGGTCCCTTTCTCGGAAGATATTGTGAGGGAAGCTGTGGGAAGAGAGCTTCGGCGGGGAGGACAGGTCTATTTTATTCATAACCGGGTGCAGACAATCGGACGGGTTGAACGATTCTTGAGAGAGGCAATACCCACTGCGCGGATCGAAGTTGCCCACGGACAGATGAATTCCTCCCGTCTCGAATCGATCATGGGACGCTTTTACAGAGGAGAGATCGACTTGCTCCTGAGCACGGCAATCGTTGAATCGGGACTCGATGTGCCCAGAGCAAATACAATAATAGTCGACAGAGCCCACACTTTCGGCCTCGCGCAGCTCTACCAGTTAAGGGGGAGAGTCGGAAGAGAGAGAAAACGTGCATACGCTTACTTCATAATGCCTCCGAGGGAGAAATGTTCTGGAGACGCCCTCTCCCGGCTGTCTGCAATAGAAGAACTCGATGAACTCGGTTCGGGGTTCCAGCTCGCGTCCCAGGACCTCGATATAAGGGGCGCGGGGGATATCCTTGGACCACACCAGTCAGGGCATATTCAGAACGTGGGGTACTCCATGTACCTCCGGTTCCTCGAGGAGGCGGTGGAAATATTACAGGAGAAGGAAAGAAAACAGTGGATTCTCCCCGACGTTCACATTCCCGTGTCTGCCTACATTCCTGACGAATATATCAGGGACGAAAGGGGGAAACTCGAAGCGTACAGGAAGATATCTCTCATCCGTTCTTACGACGAGTATGAAGCTGTGGCGGGAGAGATCGAAGATAGGTACGGTCCCTGCCCTCCTCCCGTTAAACATTTCCTGAAGGTAAGTATTTTAAGAGCGTCACTCGCCGAGGTGGGTGTAAAAGAATTGAAAGTGGGACGGGGTAAGATGTATATTTCCTTTATCCCTGAATCACCGGTAGACAGGCGTTATCTCGCCGGGCTCATCACACGCGGTGATGGGGTTTTCGGTTTCGATCGGCGGGGAAGATTTTACAGGGCGACTGCTTTTGATGGTCTCGAGTGGAATGTCCTCCTCACGGAAATCAATGAGGTGTTAGGAGAGCAGAGGATTATGATCGATGAGAGTTCTACTGGTTCGTAAGAGATGGGGCCGCCTGATTTCCCTTTTACTCCTTTGTGCCCTCTTTGCCGGGTGTGGTTTCTTCGGGAAGGAAGGGAAAGAAAAGGGGCGCAGAGACATTGTGGTGGCAACGATGAACAAGATGGCGATCACCCTGGAAGATCTGAAGCGTGAAATTCTTGAGGTCCGGGGTTTTTCTGCGACTCTTGAGGTGGAAGAAGCATCTAGGGGGGAGATTGTGAAGGCGTTGAAGCGGTTGATCCGCAAGGCATTGATTGTGGAAGAGGCGGGCAGGATTGGCATTGCGGTGTCAGATCAGGAACTCCATGATGCGGTGAGGGAGATTAAACAGGACTATCCCGAAGGAAGTTTCGAAGAGCTCCTTCTGAAGGAGGGCATCAAGGAAAAGGTGTGGGAAGAGAAACTCCTGAAAACATTGCTCATAGAAAAAACATCCGAAAGGATCAGGAAAAAAGCTCCCCCGGTTTCCTCAAGGGCAGTTGCAAACTATATGAAAAACAACAGGATCCATTTGGGGAAACGGATCTCAGTTCCAAAGAAATGGCACCTTTTAGAGTATGTATTCATGAGCGAAGAGGATGCAGCAAGGGCGAAATTAATCCTGGGTAAAACCGATGGAACCAGGGACCGGTTTGTCCTCGAGGGAGCGGCGATCAAGGGAACTCTCTACGACCTGGGATTTATGACTGAGAAGGAACTCAGGGGAGAATATGTGAAAAATTTGAAAGATCTCAAGGAGAAGGGTATATCAGAAATCGTGAAACTTCCCAGTTCCTACGCATTTTTCCGGGTTGTGAAAATTGTGAAGAAACATCATATGTCACAATGGAAGGCGATCCGGAAAATCAAGGCAAAGCTCTACGTTCAGAAACAGGACCAGTACCTTGCAGACTGGCTTCAGAAACAGTTCAACCTGTCGAGGATAAAGATTAATGAAGTGGCTCTGGGAAAACTTGAGAGCCGGGAGGAGTGACGCATATGAAATGGAGACGTAGATTCCTTATCGCGGGAATGCTCGCATGCCTGATGATTCTCGCATCTCCTATGAGGGGACGGGGGAAGATCATTGATGGGGTCTTCATGAACATTAACGGGAAGGCGGTAACCTTTTCCGAGTTCAGGGATTTTGTGGCACAAAAGTTTCAGATTTCCATAGGTGACGCAGACGATTTCCTGCGGAAAGAAACATCCCGGAATAAATTGAAGTCGATGACAGATGGTTTTATCAACGTAATGCTCATCAGGCTGAAATTGGAGGGCATGGACCGGTCGGTGACGGACAATGAACTCGATAGAGTAATCAGCAATATCCTGTCACAGAATAAGCTTTCTAAAGATGCTTTTAAGGAGGCTCTGAAAAAAGAAGGCCTCAATTTAGAGAGTTACCGGAGCAACCTCCGGGAAGAGATAGAAAAGAGCAGGATCATTCAGGTAATGAAGCGTAAAGAAGTTCTCGTAACAGATGGTGAGGCGAAAGGCTACTACGTGGATAACCGGGACCGCTTTACGAGACATTACAAGGTGAATGTCGAAATACTCTCTTTTTCCCTTCCCGGGACAGGGGAGAAGGAGAAGATTATCCGTTACCGGCAGTTAATTCGTGGGGGCGATAGGCTCCTTGATCTGGGAGGGGATGGGAGAGAACTGAAATCTTACTATGAAGACAATGGGGTAAATATGGTGCGCACGAAAACGGGACTCATGGGAGTAGATGATATGAGCGACGATATCAAAGAGGAGGTGTCACATCTGGGAACCGGGTCAATTTCCCGCTCTCTCTTTGTAGAGAACAGGATCGTATATGTAAAAGTAGTTGAAAGGAAAGGGGGGACGGTAGTGCCCTTTAAAGATGTGAAAGAATCAATAAGGGAAGAGCTGGTGAGCAGGAGAAGTCTCGTGGCGATAAAAGAGATCGTGAAAACATTGAGAGATTCCTCTTACATAGAGGTACACCTTTAAGACCGGGGCCCGGGGCAGGAAGATGGGAAAAGCGCGCCTTGCCATAACCATGGGAGATCCTTCAGGGATAGGTCCTGAGATCATCGCGAAGGCGTTGTTACGGGAAGATGTCAGCTCACTTTGCCATCCAGTAATTTACGGAGACGGCAGGGTGATGGTACGGGCGTTCCGGTTAATCGGGAGAGATGCTGATTCGGTGGCCGGGGGAGTGCATGCAGGGGGAAGAGATATTGAGGTGATAAATCCTCTCGGCAGTGAGATTCCATCCGTGACCCCGGGTATTGCCACCCGTGAGGGCGCGAAACTCATGATGGCATCAGTAAAGGGGGCCGCTCTCGATGCCCTGGAAGGCCTTGTCGCGGGGATGGTGACCTGTCCGATTAATAAAGAAGCAATTGCCCTGACGGAATATTCCTACCGGGGACACACAGAATTTATCCGGGACCTCACAAAGACGGGAAGAGTGGTAATGATGCTCGCAGGGGAGAATTTGAAAGTAGCTCTGGCGACAATTCACGTTTCCCTTTCAGAGGCCATATCACTCCTCTCTGAAGATCTTGTCTTCGAGACTCTCTCCATCGTACACGGGGACTTCATCAACAAATTTGGTATCAGGGATCCCAGGATAGCGGTTGCCGGTCTCAACCCTCACGGAGGAGAAGGGGGTCTCTTAGGCAGGGAGGAGATAGAGGTGATCGCACCAGCCCTGCTTCGGGCCAGAGAAAAGGGTATCTCAGCATCAGGGCCCTTCCCCCCCGACACGATTTTCTACAGGGCCTTCAATGGGGAGTTTGACGTGGTACTCTGCATGTACCATGATCAGGGTCTCATCCCCCTGAAACTCGTACATTTCGACACGGGAGTGAATGTCACTCTCGGACTTCCCATAGTACGCACTTCTGTCGACCATGGAACTGCGTACGACATTGCCTGGAAAGGGGAAGCGAAGGAGACGAGTCTCGTGTCAGCTATCTCCCTTGCCCAACAGATGGTGGGGAAGGATGGTGGCCGTTGAAGAGCTCTATCGTAATAAAAGGGGCAAAAGAACACAATCTGAAAAGCGTCTGCCTCGCGATTCCAAGGAACCGTTTCGTCGTGATTACAGGTGTGTCCGGGTCTGGGAAATCGTCTCTTGCTTTTGATACGATCTATGCGGAGGGACAGCGAAGGTATGTGGAATCCTTATCTGCCTATGCGAGGCAGTTTCTTGAACTCATGGAAAAGCCCGATGTGGATTCCATAGAGGGGCTCTCCCCTGCCATATCGATCGAACAGAAAAGTGTGAGCAAGAATCCTCGCTCCACGGTAGGGACGGTTACGGAACTCTACGACTATCTTCGGCTCCTTTTCGCTTCTGTCGGGACCCTCTCCTGCCCCCACTGCGCACGTGAGATTCGCTCTCAAACCGTGTCCCAGATGGCTGATTCTCTTCTTTCCCTTGGAGAGGGGGCTAAGGTCGTGTTGCTTGCCCCTCTTGTGAGGGGAAGAAAAGGGGAATACAGGAAGGAACTGGAAGGGTTGCGAAAAGAAGGTTTTGCGAGAGTCCGGGTGGATGGAACCATTCGTGATCTTGGTGAAGAGATATCTCTCGACAGAAAAAGGAAACACAGTATAGAAGTGGTGGTTGACAGAATCAGTGTCCGTCCCGGAAACAGGGGGAGGATCGCAGAATCCCTGGAACTTTCCCTGAGGATAGGAAAAGGGGTCGTGATGGTCCAGGAGAAGGGGGGAGAGGAGTTTTATTTCAGCGAGAAGTTTTCCTGTCCCGACTGTAATTTTAGCATTCCGGAAATCTCTCCCCGTTTTTTCTCCTTTAATAATCCCTATGGAGCGTGCCAGGAGTGTTATGGCCTGGGTACAACGAACTATTTTGATCCGGAACTGATTGTTCCCGATCCAGCCAAGTCGATCAGGGAGGGGGCAATCGCACCCTGGGAAAAGAAGGGATCGACCTATTTTCTCAATCTTCTCGAGGCCCTTTCCCGTCACTATACCTTCTCTCTCACCACTCCCTTCAAGAAACTCCCCTCAAAGGTGAGGAAAATCATACTTTATGGCACGGAGGGCGAGGAAGTCCGTTTCTACTATGACGACAGTCGGAAAAGGCATTTTTACTGGAAACCCTTCGAGGGGGTCGTCTCATACCTTGAAAAACGGTACCGGGAAACTGAATCTGATGCGGTGAAGGAGCTCATGGGGCGCTATATGCGTCAGATACCCTGCAGGGGGTGCGGAGGGGCCAGGCTTCGGGAGGAAGCTCTTCTGGTCACCGTGGGGGGGCTCAATATACAGGAGATCACGCGGCTTTCCGTAAATGGGGCAATCCGGTTCTTTGAAGGTCTTGAGCTTGGGGAGAAAGAGCTGCTGATCGTTTCACGGGTAATCAAAGAAGTGGAATCCCGCCTTTTCTTTCTTGGGAATGTGGGCCTTGACTATCTGACTCTGGACAGAGCGTCGTCGACTCTTTCGGGAGGAGAAGGGCAGAGGATCCGTCTCGCCACTCAGATCGGGGCTTCCCTCGTGGGAGTAATGTATATCCTCGATGAACCGAGCATAGGTCTCCATCAGCGGGACAACCGCCGACTCCTTGGAACACTTAAAGAGCTCAGGGATCAGGGAAACAGCGTGATCGTCGTTGAACACGATGAGGAAACAATCAGGACAGCGGATTTTATCGTCGACATGGGGCCGGGAGCAGGTGTAAAAGGAGGCGAAGTTGTTGCTTCGGGAGGTGTGGAGGATGTGTGTGCCGAAGCCCGGTCTCTCACAGGGCAATACCTTTCGAAGAAGAAGGAGATCCCCCTGCCCCTAAAATGGCGGAGGGGGGAAGGTGGATACTTAGAACTCCTGGGATGCCGAGGGAATAATCTGAAGGACATTAATGTGAAGATGCCGCTGGGTGTCATCACCTGTGTGACCGGTGTGTCGGGATCGGGGAAATCGACTCTCGTGTTCGACACCCTCAAGCCTGCGGTTGCCCAGAAATTGGTCCGATCGAGGTTTCGACCTGCACCTCACGATGAATTGAAGGGAGCGGAAGGAATCGACCAACTCGTAAACATCGACCAGTCTCCCATAGGAAGAACACCCCGCTCTAACCCTGCCACCTACACAGGGGTGTTTACCTTCATCCGAGAACTCTTCGCAATGCTCCCCGAAGCGAGGGCCAGGGGTTACAAGGCGGGACGTTTTTCTTTCAACGTGAAAGGAGGGCGATGCGAAGCGTGTCGGGGAGGAGGGCTTATCAAAATCGAGATGCATTTCATGCCCGATGTCTATGTAACCTGTGATCTCTGCGGGGGAAAACGCTTCAACAGAGAGACCCTGGAGATCGGTTATCGTGGAAGGACTATTGCGGATGTTCTCGATATGACGGTAAATCAGGCCCGGGAATTTTTCCACACGATCCCACGAATCCAGAAGAAGTTGAAGACTCTTCAGGAAGTGGGGCTGGGATACATAAAACTCGGACAGAGCGCAACAACCCTTTCAGGTGGGGAGGCACAGAGGGTAAAATTATCAAAGGAGCTGTCTCGAAGAGCGACGGGAAAAACTCTCTACCTTCTCGACGAACCTACCACAGGGCTCCATTTTGACGATATAAAGAAGCTGTTGACGGTTCTCAACCTCCTTGCCGAAAGAGGAAACACCATCGTAATTATTGAACACAACCTGGATGTAATCAAGTCAGCTGACCATGTAATCGATCTGGGACCAGAGGGGGGAGATGGGGGAGGAAGAGTGGTTGCGGAGGGGACGCCTGAAGATGTGGCGGCAGTCGAGGAATCCTACACGGGACATTACCTGAAAAAGATCCTTGTGGAAGAACAGAAAAAGATCGCTGTCGGGAAATAACGGATGATGCCCATTTTTTGTTGACCCGGGCCGTAATGTATGCTAGAAAATGGGAGTTTGTTGGCGGAAGTCCTCGGCCTTTGCCGGGGATGGCGGGGTGATCTTTGAAGAGGCGAGGGAAAAAGCCGAGCATATACGGGGAGATAGGAAAATATGCCTCTCTTGGAATCGAGATGGCATTGTCAGTTGTGATCGGTCTCGCGATTGGTTCTTTCCTCGATAAAAGGTTGCATTCTTCACCCTGGTTGACCCTTCTTTTTCTCATCTTTGGCTTCGTGGCGGGGCTTCGTAGTCTCCTGCGGGCGGCTTCGAGGGCGGCAAAGGAAGCGGATAAAGAGAACGAATCGGGCAGGAAAAAGTGAAGGAGGAAACCAGTTCCAGAGCGATCGAATGGTTCATCCTCTTCTCTGCTCTTCTGATAGTCATTTTTTTCATGATCTTTGGAATGCGTGAGAAAGTTGGGGGAGCAATTGCAGGGGGCCTGGTGGCCTACGGAAACTACGTTGCTATCAAGGCGATTATATTGAGGGCTTTTCGTCGGCAGGATAAAATCAGATTTGCAATCGCTGTACTGTATGGTGTAAAATTCCTCGCGATTATCCTGATAGTCTACCTGCTGGTAAGTAGCCGGAAGTTTGATATGTTAGGGTTTCTCGCCGGGATTTCGAGCCTTCTCTTGGGGATTGTGTGCGAAGGAATACGACGGGCGATCTGGGAAAGTTAACTGCTGGAGGAAAAAGAATGAAGAGAAAACTTCTAGTGCCTCTCGTCCTTATTCTTGCACTTGTGCCGGCTCTGGCATGGGCGGGAGAGGAGCATGGATTCTCATGGTTCGGTCTTATTAAGATTCCGGGCCTGCCCCAGTACATGATCGGAGCGATCGTTGTCGCCCTTTTTATAATGATAGTATCCTTTGTCACCGTGGGAAAGAAGGACCCAGAGGAGCTGGTTATCCCCGATGAGAAATTGACCATGAGGAATTTCATGGAACTCATCATCATGTTCGTATTGAGCATCGCAGAAGGGATTATGGGGGAGGAAGCGGAGAAGTATATGTCCCTTTTTGGGACTATTTTCATCTATATCCTGTTCATGAACCTTCTCGGCCTCATACCGGGATTTCTCCCTCCTACCGACAAGATGAATATCACGGTGGGGTGTGCTCTCGTCATATTCTTTGCAACCCACATATTTGGCGTGATGGCCCACGGGAGTGCTTATTTCAAACATTTTGTCGGGCCTGTCCCTCTCCTGGCTCCCCTGATGATCCCCATCGAAATGATTAGCCATCTCGCACGGCCCATGTCACTTTCCTTGAGGCTTTTCGGGAACATCACCGGGGACCATCTTGTGGTGGGAATATTCCTGGGCCTGGTGCCTTTCGTAGTACCCACTATTTTTTACGGTTTAGGTGTCTTTGTCTCTTTCATGCAGGCATTTATCTTTGCCGTTCTTTCAATGATTTACATTGCGGGTGCCATAGCACACGAGGAGGAACACTGATTTGAAGGGCAATATGCCTTTAAATAATACAGATCCCAAAAAAGGAGAGATTAGATGTCCAGAAAAGCTTTATTTACCTCACTTTTCGTACTGCTTGTCTTAGCAGTTGCCCAGCTGGCGTTTGGGGCTGAAGAGGGTGCAGCCGCAGCCGGAACGAGCGCGAATGCGTTCATTGCACTCGCCGCGGGTTTTGGTATATCGATAGCTTCATTTGGAGGAGCTCTCGGTCAGGGTAGAGCCATTGCGTCTGGCCTCGAGGGGATTGCGCGTAACCCTTCCGCCCAGAACAAAATTTTCATTCCCATGATCGTGGGACTTGCCCTCATTGAGTCCCTTGTGATCTACACCCTCGTCATCGCATTTATCCTTGTGGGGAAACTCTAAAGAAATCGAGGAAAAGGGCAATGAGA